>SEEY01000949.1 GCA_004211235.1 Rubrivivax sp. | reverse complement strand
GCCGACGCGCCCGAGATCGACGGCACCGTGAAGATCCTGCCGCCCGAGAAGGCCAGCAAGACGATGAAGGTGGGCGACTTCGTGCGCGCCCGCGTGGTGGCAGCGGACGGCCACGATCTGGTGGCGAGTCTGGTCTGATGCGCGCCAAGCAAGCGCCCGGCACAACGCTGATCCACCATCCCTACCGCGCCCCCGAGGGCTGGGACGCGGTGCCGGTGCCGGTGGCCAAGGCCTCGACCGTGCTGTTCAAGGACACGGCCGACCTGCATAAGCCCCGCCTGCGCGACGGCCTGTGCTACCGCTACGGCCTGCACGGCACGCCCACCAGCTACACGCTGGCGGCCCGCATCGCGACGCTGGAGCATGCCGAGCACTGCCTGCTGGTGCCCAGCGGCCTGGCGGCGGTGACGCTGCCATCGCTGGCCGTGCTGCGGCCGGGCGACGAGGTGCTGGTGCCCGACAACGTCTACGGACAGAACCGTTATCTGACCGAGTCCTGGCTGCCGCAATGGGGCGTCACGCACCGCTTCTACGACCCGATGACGGTGCCGGAGCTGCGCGACAACACGAAACTCGTCTGGCTGGAGGCCGCCGGCTCCATCACGCTGGAGTTCCCCGACCTGCTCGGCACGCTCGCGGCCTGCCGCGCGCGGGGCATCACGACGGCCCTGGACAACACCTGGGGCGCGGGTCTCGCGTTCAACGGCTTCGAGCCGGCGCCGGCCACCCACCCGGGCCTGGGCGCCGACATCGTCATGCAGGCGCTGACGAAGTATGCGAGCGGTGGCGCCGACGTGCTGATGGGCTCGGTCTGCACGCGCGACAAGCGCCTGCACGACAAGCTGAACTACACGCACGAGCACCTGGGCTACGGCCTGGGTCAGAACGACGTGGAGCTGGTGCTACGCGGCCTGCCGACGCTGCAGCTGCGCTACGAGGCGCAGGACCGTGTCACTCGCCGGTTGGCGAGCTGGATGGCCGGCCGGCCGGAGGTGGCACGCGTCTTCCATCCCGCCTTGCCTGGCTCGCCGGGGCATGAGAACTGGCTGGCCGTGGGCGCCGCTGGCGCCGCCTGTCTGTTCTCCGCCGTCTTCAAGTCGGAGTACGGCCCGCGCCAGGTGGATGCGTTTGTCGATGCACTGCAGCTGTTCGGCATCGGCTACTCCTGGGCCGGCCCGATGAGCCTGGCCGTCCCCTACGACATGAGCCGCAGCCGCAACCTGCCGCTGCCTTTCGACGGCGGCACGCTGGTGCGCTTTGCCATCGGCCTGGAAGACGTTGCCGACCTCAAGGCCGACATCGAGCAGGCGCTGTCAGCGCTTGTTTGAAGCCTTCAGTCGCACGTCAGGCTTGCGGCCTGTTGTTGCGTGCCGCATCAACTGCCCTTTTGGCGAAAGGTCCAGTGAGGCGCTGACGCGCCTCAGGCCTTGCGGCCTGTTGTTGCGTGCCGCATCAACTGCCCTTTTTCACGCTCCCAGTCCCGCTGCTTCTCGG
>SEEY01000948.1 GCA_004211235.1 Rubrivivax sp. | reverse complement strand
CCCGGCGGAGACTTCATCGCCGTGGAGCTCGCCGTCCCGCAGCCGGCGGACCGGCCAGCTGCTGGTGCGCATCTGCGCCAGCGGCGTGAACCCGCTCGACACCAAGATACGGGCCGGCCAGGCGGCGCATGCACGCCAGCCCCTGCCCGCGGTGATCGGCATGGACCTCGCCGGCGTCGTCGAGCAGGTCGGGCCGGGCCTCACGGGCTGGCAGCCGGGCGAGGCGGTCTATGGCCTGGCCGGCGGCATTGGCGGCTTGCAGGGCACGCTGGCGCAGTACATCGCCGTCGATGCCGACCTGCTGGCACGCAAGCCCGGGCGGCTGTCGATGCGCGAGGCCGCGGCGCTGCCGTTGGCCGTCATCACGGCCTGGGAAGGGCTGGTCGACCGCGCACAGCTGCGCGCCGGCCAGACCGTGCTGGTGCAGGGCGGCGCGGGCGGCGTGGGCCACGTCGCCGTGCAGCTGGCCCGGGCGCGCGGTGCGCAGGTGTTCGCCACCGTCGCCGCCGACGATGCCGAGCTCATCAAGTCCTGGGGCGCCACGCCCATCGACTTCCGCGCCGAAACGGTCGCCGACTATGTCGGCCGGCATACCGCGGGCCGGGGCTTCGACGTCGTCTTCGATGCGGTCGGCGGCGCCGTGCTGGACGCCTCCTTCACGGCCGTGCGGCGCCACGGCGGCCACGTCGTCAGCATCCTCGGCTGGGGCACGCACAGCCTGGCGCCGCTGTCCTTCCGCGCAGCGACTTACTCGGGCGTCTTCACGCTGCTGCCGCTGCTGACCGGCGAAGGCCGCGCGGCGCATGGGCGCATCCTGGCCGAGGCCGCCGCCCTGGTCGATGCGGGCCTGTTGACGCCGCGCCTGGACGCACGCCGCTTCACGCTGGCCACGGCGCAGCGGGCCCATGACCTGGTGGCCAGCGGGGCAGGGCAGGGCAAGCTGGTGGTCGACATCGACGCCTGAACGACCGCTTCAGGCGCCCACTTCGGCCGACGTGTCGGAATCCAGGCAGTCTTCCGGAGGCGGGTCGGGCAGGTGCTGGTCGCTGTGCAGCTGGCGCAGCGCGGTGCGCAAGCCTTCCTCGACGACCGGGTGATAGAACGGGCAGTTGAGCATCTGCTGCACCGTGTCGCCCCGTTGCACGCTCCAGGCGAGCAGATGACCCAGATGCTCCGCTGCCGGGCCGATCATCTCGGCGCCCAGCAGCCGGCCGGTGGCGCGCTCGGCATAGACATGCAGCGCACCCCGGTTGACGAGCATGACGCGGCTGCGGCCCTGGTCGGCGAAGCTGACCTCTCCGGTGTCGAAGCGCACGCCGGCTGCCGTCAGCTCGGCATGGCTGGCGCCGGCGATGGCGATCTGCGGGTCGCTGAACACGACGGCCTGGGGCTGGAGGCGCTGGCCCTGCCGCGCGACCCGGACGGCCATGCGCTGATCGATCGCCACACCGGCCAGTGGGGTGGCGGCCCGCTTTTCGTCGCCGGCGATGCGACCG
>SEEY01000947.1 GCA_004211235.1 Rubrivivax sp. | reverse complement strand
GCGCCAGACCCAGGCGACGATGATCCTCGAGATGCAGCAGGCCCTTGAAGAAGCCACCCAGCGCTTCAACGAGACCGCCACCGCCATGCGCGCCACGGCCCGCGAAGTCGGCAGCGAACTCGAATCGACCCGCTCGGAACTGGCCCGTGGCGTCATGGAACTGCCGGAAGAAACCCGCGCCAGCGCCGCTGCCATGCGTCGCGTCGTGGCCGAGCAGATCGAGGCGCTCTCCGAGCTCAATGCCATCGTCCGCGCCCAGCCGGCGACCCACGACCTCAACGACGGCCGCCGTTCGCCGCCGCCCTCGCGCCGCGAGGAGCCGCGTCCGGAACCCGTGCGTGAGGCGCCCGCCGCCCGCATCGAGCCGGTTCGCCCCGCTCCGGTAACCCTGCGTCCGGCCCCGGCTCCGGTGGCTGCCGCCACCACCATGGTGCCGCCCCGTCCGGCTGCTGCCCCGACCCCGGTTCCGGCAGCAGTTGCTGCCGCCAAGACCGAGGAAGGTGGCGGCTGGCTCCGCGACGTGCTGCGCAATGCGTCGGCAACGGCAGCGGCAACGGCCCAGCCGGCTGCTCCGGCTCCGGTCCCGTCCGCTGCTCCGGCCCAGCCGAACCTGACCAACCTCACCGACGAGATCGCCCGCTCGATGGACCAGAAGGCCCTCACCGATGCCTGGGCCCGTTACCAGGCCGGCGAGCAGAACGTCTTCTCGCGCCGCATCTACACGCTCTCTGGCCAGGGCACCTACGACCAAGTGCGCAAGCGCCTGCAGTCCGATGCCGAGTTCGCGAGGACCTCGGCAACCTACATGAGCGAGTTCGAGCAGCTGCTGCAGCAGGCGGCCCAGAGCTCGAACCCGGCGGCTGCCGCCCGCGAGTTCCTGCTGTCGGACCGCGGCAAGGTCTACACCATGCTGGCCCATGCCAGCGGCCGGGTGAGCTAGGCAAACCTCCCAAGCGTCAAAACTCGACGGCCCCGTGGGAAACCCCGGGGCCGTTTTCGTTTGCCGGTGGAACTGGTCAGCCCGTTTGACCGGCTACCCCGGCGGCGCGGGCGGCGGGCTTGAGCAGCAGCGATATCCAGACGAAGCCGGCGCCGAGCAAGCTGAAGCCGGCGAGCGCGAACCAGGCGCCATTGCCGAACTGGGCCGTGAACCAGCCGAAGCCAAGCAGCGCCACGACGGTCATCCCCTGCTGGAGGACGTAGGAGAAGCCCTGCGCCTCGGCCGCGATGTCCTCGCTGGTCCAGTTGGCGATGAAGTAGATGCCGCCGAAATAGGTGACGGCGAAGGTCACCGCGTGCAGCAGCTGCAGGAAGACCAGCACCCAGAGCGGCGGCGAGAAGGCCATGGCGCCCCAGCGGATGACGCCGACCAGCGCCGCGAAGATGATCAGGTGCCGGGCCGAGACCTTGATGTTGAGCCGGCGCCAGAAGAACATCATCACCGCTTCGGCTGCCGCGCCGACGGCGATCAGCGGGCCGATGAGTGCTTCGTTGATGCCC
>SEEY01000946.1 GCA_004211235.1 Rubrivivax sp. | reverse complement strand
TTCCCAGTCCGACCCCCAGCCCGACCCTAAGCCCGGCCGTCAGCCCAGCCGTCAGCCCAGCCGTCAGCCCATTTCGCGACGAGATTCGCGGCCCAGGCCCGGCCATCCGTCCGAACCTGCGCACGACGCGTCGGTCCTGGCCTGGTTCGCCCACGCGGCCGAGCGCGGCAATCCCTACGCGCAGTTCAACCTGGCGCTGTTGTACAAGAACGGCGTCGGCGTCGCCCGCGATGACGGCCTGGCCTGCCTGTGGCTGGCCCGTGCCGCGCGCCAGCGGCTTGCCTTTGCCCAGAATCATCTCGGCAGCATGTACAGCCAGGGCCGCGGCGTGGCGCGCTCCGATAGCCTGGCCGCGTACTGGTTCGGGCTGGCGGCCGAGCAGGGCGATGCTTCCGCCCAGCAGAATCTCGGCGACCTCTACCGCAAGGGCCGCGGCGTGCCGCGCCAGCCGGACCAGGCCGTCGCCTGGTACTACAAGGCGGCCGAGCAGGACCTCGCCAGCGCCCAGCGCCTGCTCGGCGAGTGCTACCTGAACGGCGAGGGCGTGGCCGTCAACCACGCGCTGGCGATGGCCTGGTTCCGCAAGGCCGCCGTGCTCGAGGATGCCGCCGCCGAGGTGGAACTCGGCCTGATGTACCGGCGCGGCCAGGGCCTGGCCGGCGGCGTCCCGGCCGCCAACCGCAGCGGTGCTGGCAGCGGTGCGGGCAGCGGCGCGCGCGGCGAAGCCGAGGCGCTGCACTGGTTCCGGCGTGCCGCCGGACGCGGCCACCCGGCGGCCCAGCGCCTGCTCGGGCTGGCCTGCCTGGAGGGCGTGGCCGGTTGCGATCCGCAGGGCGCCTACACCTGGCTGCAGTGCGCTGCGCGCCAGGGCGATGCCGAAGCCCAGTTCAGCCTCGGCCAGCTGCTGTCCGGCGGCAAGGGCGGCAGCGGCCACTGCGACGAAGGGCGGGCGCTGGCCTGGACCACGCGCGCGGCCGAGCAGGGCCATGTGCTGGCCCAGTACAACCTCGGCAACATGTACGCGCACGGCCGCGGCGTGGCGCGCGACCCGGCGCGTGCGCTGCACTGGTACCGCATGGCGGCCGAGCAGGGCGCGCCCAACGCCCAGTTCACGCTGGGCGTGATGTATGCGCATGGCCAGGGCGTGCGGCGCGACGAAAGCGCCGCCGTCGCGTGGTACCGGCGCGCCGCCGACCAGGGGGACGCCAGTGCCCAGAACAATCTCGGCGTCATGTACGCCAACGGCCAGGGCGTCGCGCAGGACGATGCCTGCGCGGTGCACTGGTACGGACTGGCCGCCGAGCAGGGCCATGCCCTGGCCCAGTACAACCTCGGCGGCATGTACAACAGCGGCCGCGGCGTCGAGCGCGATACCGTGCGTTCCTATATGTGGATGCTGCTGGCGGCCGATGCCGGCGATCCGGCGGCGAGTGCCAACAAGGCCATCGTCGCGCGCCGCCTGTCGCCGCAGCAGATCGACAGTGCGGTCGACATGCAGCG
>SEEY01000001.1 GCA_004211235.1 Rubrivivax sp. | reverse complement strand
GCGCTGCGTGATGGACAGCCCGGACCTCTGGTACGCCATCCGGTTCAAGAACAACGCGCTGCGCGGCGGCCTGCTCGAGAACTTCTACTACCGCGACATCGAGGTCGGCCAAGTCAGCAAGGCCGCGGTGACCTGCGATTTCGACTACGAGGAAGGCGCCAACGGACCCTTCGTGCCCAGGCTCCGCAACATCGTCATCGAGCGCCTGCACGCCAGGGCGGCCGTGCGCGTGCTCGACAGCCGCGGCCTGCCCGGGGCACCCGTCACGGGCATCACGCTGCGCGACTGCAGCTTCGAAGGCGTCAAGCAAGCCAGCGTGCAGCGGTACACGCAAGACGTGCGGCTGGAGAACGTGCGGGTGAACGGCCAGGTCTCGAAGATGCTCACATGACCGGAAGTGCAGCCCCGGTTGGCTTGCACTTATTCACAGCTGCCCGTATGCACGAATGCTGCCGTCCGCACCATGGGCGTTTCTACAGCTGAACCCGCAGGTTCAGGACTTCTGGGGCCGACTGGATCAGGGGCTGAACATTCAGCGGGCGCTTCACTGAAGTTGGAGCCCTGCGGTCCAACCCCGGCGATGCGCTCTGAACCACGTGGCTTCGACCCGGGCTTTCGCCGCGGTAGCCATCAGCATCACCGGGAATAGCAAGCGCGCCGGGCGGACCGGCGACGTCGTGGAAGCACACCCAGTCCTCCGCCCCCTGCGGACGGCTGGCCTCGACGCCGCGAATGAACTCGGAAATGAAATCGCTCGAGTGGGTCATGGCAGTTCCAGATGTGGGTGGCTCAGCGCTTGACGGGGTCCAGCGTCAGCAAGGTGATGTCGTTGCTGCGCATCGGCACGGTGAAGTTCAGCAGGCCGTCCTTGCCGACGTTGACGGTGCGTTTCACCTCGGGCAGGTCCCGTGTCAGCAGCTGCAGCTTGGCCAGCTGTGCGGGGTCAAGGTTGACGGGTGCGCCCATCTCGAGATAGGCCGTGTAGGCGTCGTTGGCCTTGTAGCCGGCGCGGCGCAGCTCAAGCCGATAGGCGCCGGGCTTCAGGTTGCGCAACGCAAGCTTGACCGCTGGCGCCGGGCCGTTGGGCACCGGCTTGGCGAAGAACACGCCGTTGCTGGTGGTCTTCTGGTCGGGATGCTGCCAGTCCCAGGCCACGACGGCCGTCTTGTCACCATCGACTGCGGCGAGCACCTTGTCGTCGGCGCTCGGGATCTCATGGCCGCGCAGCGCGTTGAGGTATTTGTAGGCGAACCAGGTCGACTTGCGCAGGCCATCGCGTGTCATCAGGCCGAAGCCGCCATGGAAGGCGCGGGGCGGTGGGCCCGGCTCCTCGAACAGGTCGCTGTAGGTCCAGTAGCTCATCGCCTGCGCATAACCGCGCGTGGCGCGCAGCTTGGTCAGGATCCACGGCGCGCTGATATAGCTGTCGTGCACCTTGTCGTACGGGTTGTAGCTGGTGCTCCACTCCGTGAGGTACAGCGGAATGCCGGGGAACGGCGAGGCTTCGATCTCCTTGCGATTGCGGCGCACGTCGCCGACGATGGCGTCGGGGTTGGGGTCCAGGATGCGGTCCGACTCGCCGAACTCGTCGAGGAAGCCTTCCGTGACGCCGTAGGTGTGGGTGGTGACGAAGTCGACCGGCACGCCTTCCTGCTTGGCATAGGCGAGCAGCTCCGGCACCCAGAAAGCGCCGGCCGTCGCGGGGCCACCGACCCTCAGTTCGGGGTCCACCTTCTTGAGCGTGCGCGCCGTGTTGGCGTACAGCTCGAAATAGGCCTTCTGGTCCGCCTTCTCCCAGAAGCCGTCAAGGTTGGGCTCGTTCCACACTTCGAACGGCCACTTGCGCACTTCGTCGATGCCATAGCGCTGGATGAGGTGGCGCGCGAAGGCGTCGATCAGCTCGGCCCAAGGCCCCGGCTGCGGATGCGAGGTGTTGCCCTTCCAGTAGAAGATCTTCAGGTCGGAAGTCTTCATCACGGCGGGTGTGAAGCCGAGCTCGATGAAGGGCTTGACGCCGCTGGCCAGCAGGCCGTCGTACAGCTTGTCGATGCCGGTCCAGTCGAACACCAGCTTGTCGCCTTCCTTCTTCACCGTGCCGTAGACGTCGTGAAAGATGTCGTGGAAGCGCACGTAGCGAAAGCCCAGCTCGTCCGCCGCCGTCTTGAGCTGCGCGAGGTTTTCGGGGCGGCCTGTGGTGCCCGGGTAGTCCGCGCCCACGGAAAGGTCGAAGAAGCGGTCCACCGGGTGGGTCGCCGCGGCGCGGTCCAGCGTCACCGCGCGGGCGGCGGGTGGAGCAGCGAGAGCCGCGCTGCTCAGACCGAGTGAAAGGAGCGTCGCCGCGATGCTGCCGACGCCTCGAAAAAGCGAAAGGGATGTGTTCATCGGATGTTCTCGGAGGACTTCGGAAGAGAGGGCGGTCATGGACCGCAGGCAGCGTGTCCGGCCCCGGTCCGGAATTGGCCAAGGAATCAAGAGAAGGCCGCCATGCGGCCGGCCTTCGGACACCTGACAGGGAACTACAAGCCCGAAATCGGCGCGATCTCGGAAGTGCCAAGCATGGAGCCCAGCATGTTCCAGTCGAGGACCGCACCGGTCGTCGCGTCGAAGAGGTCGTTTTGGATATTCCAGCCCGTGCCACTGAAACCAAGACTGTTGATCTTGTTCTGCACGTACTTGTTCCAGTGCGTGACCGACCGGTAGTTCTGATCCTTGTATGAGCCGGTCAGCACGGATTGGATATCCAGTTCTGCCTTGTATTCGCCGATCAGCACAGGGATTCCGCGGTCCGTGAAGTGGGTCTTCATCTTGGCGAGCTGAATATCAATGAGGCTTTCGTCGTTCCCCGCCGCGACGTTGCGATTCGTCAAATGATTGCTGACCTTGTAGTTGTATCCCCAGAAGGCTTTCCAGGTGCCCCACGACTCGTCCGTGGTCATCAAGGTGTAGTCGAAAGGGTCATAGAGGTGGACCTCGACCATCCGCTTGTTCGCCGGATCCGAAGGTACGTTCTTTCCCCAATTAACCGTGTTATCGATATTCGTGTTCGGCCCTTGAATGATCAGCCAGCGAACCGCATTGCCGCCGCCATTGGCGCGCATCGCGTTGATCCAGTTCTGCTCGTATTGGTAGAGCACATCGGTCTTCGCCTGGGATGCCGCGTCAGGTTCGTTGGCGACAGCGAAGGCCAATTTTTCGCTGTCGTACCATTTGAATGTGTTCGCGACCTGGGTCCACATGTTGATCAGCTTGGCATTGATCGCAGGGTCATAGGAATTGAAGCCGTTGCGTTCGAACCAGCCGAGGTCATAGTGGTCGTTGATGATGACGTACAGGCCATCGGCGAGAGCCCAGTCGACCGTCTGCTTGACCTGGGCCATGAACGCGGGGTTGATCGTCCCGTTGGTGGAATTGAAATCCCACGCAACGGGTATGCGCAGCGTCTTGAATCCCCGGTCCCTGATGGAGTCGATCAGCGCCTTGGTTGGCGGCGCATACCCCCAGAAGGAATCAAAGGTGTTTCCCAGGTTGATGCCGGGATTCGGCAGGACTTGGGCGGCTGCGGCCGCGCTGGGTACGGTGATCGCGAACGCCTGGGTGGTCTTGGCGCCGCAGGTGTTGGTGTAGGTGGCGGTGGCGGTGCAGCTGGCGGCGGGCGTGATGGTCTGCTGACGTGCCGTTCCTGACGTGCCGCAGCCGCTCCAGCCCCATGAGCCGCCGTTCAACGGCTCCGGGCCTAGGATGGCCGAGTTCCCGGCGGTCACCGTCGCCGACGACGTTTGCGTCCGCGTGCCGTTGGTGCTGATGTAGGGCGTGACGGCCGTTGGCGTGCAGCTGCCGTTGCGCGTGGCAGTGGCTGCGCCGGAGTTGTAGCTGCCGGCGCTGGTGGTGAACTTGACCCAATACCAATAGGGCGTGCCGCTGGTGGCCGTGCCATCCGCATAACTGGTCGCGTTGACGGCCGGGACCGCGATGCGACCGCGACCCACGGGGTTGGCATCGGTATCGCGGTAGATCTCCAGCGACTTGATGGTGCCGCTGACCGTCCAGCCGAGCTGTACGTTGTTGGCCGTGCCGTTGGCCGTCAGGCAGACGGTGGCACCGCCACCGCTGCCGCAGCTTTGCGCTTGTGCGACGCTCCCTGCGCTTGCTCCAAAGGCAAGCAGCAATGCGGGTATCAAGGTTCTCATGTTCTACCTTTCAAGGTTGAAAGTGCTCGGCCGGTTGTCTCCTCCGGACTCGAGCGTTATGAGACGCAGCTCAACGCATGGGCTACATCCCGACGACGCGGTAATAGTCGAAGTCAACACGGCCGCCGGCGGTCTTCGTCGAGAAGAAGAAGAGGCCGTAGCGATAGCCCATGAAGTGCTTGGGGTAGGAATAAGTCAGGCGCGAGGGACGCCCGATGCGGGTCCAGGTCTTGCCGTCCAGGCTGTAGGAGAAGAGGGCGAGTTCGGGCGATGGCTCGAACTCGCAATCGACCTTGAGGTGAACGCTTTTGCCAGCGAGCGGAATGGAGGCGATCTCCTCGGGCTTGTCGGAATCGGCACTCACCATGACAAGTGATCTGACGCCGTCGGTCATCCTGATGCCGACAAAACCGTACTGCTTCTGGAAGACGGTGAGGCCAGTCACGTCGCCGTCTTTCATGCCGCTCACATCGATGCTTGTGGTGGCGGAACTGGCAGGGCCGAAGGTCCGCTGCGTCAGCGTGTTAGTCGCCTCAGGCAGTGAGGCAACAACACGGCTGCTGACGAGGCTGAGGTAGCCCGGGCGCCTGGTGAGCGACCAGTCATCGGGCCTCGGGTTGTGATTCCATTGCCAGGCGAGCGGCAGAGCCGGGTCGCCGGGCCGGCGGTCGAATTCGTCGGAGGCGACGATGCCGGACGCGCCGGAGACGCCCTGTGCGCCGGCCGGGATGTCGAGCGTCATGGGCACCTTGCCGTTTTCGCCGAGCACGGGCCAGCCGTCCTTCCAGGTCACGGGCACGAGGTAGGGGATGCGCCCGACGGCGCCGTTGCCCTTGAAGAGATAGGCGTACCACTTGCCGTCGGGCGTGTCGATGAGGCCGCCCTGGGCGATACCGCGGTCATCGAGCGCGATGCGGCCCTCGTAGGGCCCGTCGATGCGGTCGGCGCGGTGGACGATGACGCTCGGCGCCCAGCGGCTCCCGGGCGAGGCGATGTTGAAGAGGTAGTAGCGGCCGTTGATCTTGGAAAGATGCGACCCCTCGCCGTTGAGCCCGCCCAGGTCGGTGCCGAAGATCGTGTTGACGTTGTCGATGAGGACCTTGTTCAAACCGCCCGGCTTGATGCCGGAGAGGTCGGATTTCAGTTCGACCAGCGTGATTCGACCGCCTCCGTAAACCATGTAGACCCGGCCGTCGTCGTCGAAGAACAGGCTGTGGTCATGCAGCACGGGCTCGAAGCTCATCTCTTTCCATGGGCCGCGCTCTGGGTCGCGCGTGGTGTAGATGTGCGTGCGGCCGCTGGTGTAGGAGAAGGTCGAGGCATAGAACACGCCGTCGTGGTAACGCAGGCTGGGGGCCCACGAGCCGGCCGCGTAGGCGTCCTTGCCGTTGTCGAGGCGGAGGGCATCGTTGTCGGCCAGGGTCTCGTAGGCGTACGAGGCCATGCGCCAGTTGATGAGGTCCGTCGACTTCATGATCGGCAGGCCCGGGCTCATGTGCATCGTCGTGCTGCTCATGTAGTAGGTCTTGCCGACACGGATGATGGCGATGTCGGGAACGTCGGCCCAGATCAGCGGGTTGTGGGCACGGGCTGTCTGTGGCGCTAGTGCCGCCTCTGCCGCCGGAACGGCTACGGATGCGAGGCAAAGGGCAAAGGCCATCACGAGGGAATGAATCGGGCGGTTCATAAGGCTGTTTCAGCGCGGCTGGCGCGCATAGAGCGCGAAGGCGAAGTCCGCAGCGCGGCCGCTCTCCCGGTCTTTCAGCGGCCGGTCATCGAGGGTCGCCTCGCCGTCGGGATACACATCGCTGCGGCTGGCGCGGAGATTGATCGTCACCGCGTCCTTCTGACCTTGCAGCGCCAATGCGTAGCGGCGACCAGCCTTCAGCACGATGTCCGGATGGGCACTGAAGTCGAAGCTGAGCAGCCCGGCGCCTTGCGGCCGGTAGGCAATGGCCAGGCCATCGCCAGCGCCGAGCAGTTCGGTGCCCGCCTCCACGTCCCGCAGCGACAACCGCAAGCTGCGCGTGGCGCTGGTGCCGTGGCCATCGCCGGCGTACAGGCTGAGCTTGCCCAGTGGGATGTCGGCAAGCGGCATGAAGGTCTGCACCAGGCGGCTCGCACCGCCGTCGCGGTTGAAGCCGATCGGCTCGGGTGTCTGCTCGAAAGGCCGGGTGACCGAAGCCAGCGCGGGGCTGCCCGGCCAGGTTTCGGGATAGCCCTGGGCCGTCTGCTGGACGGCCACGCGCGGGTCGGAGCGGCCGGGGTCGGCCGGCGCGGGCACCTTGCCCCTGGGCGGCTCGGGCGGTTTGCTGATGCCGGCCTCGGTCTGCGTGACGGGCCACATGCGGCCGTCGTCGTCGTAGTAGAGGTACTCCATCGCGACGGAGCGGCGGGAGGTGCCGCCGGTCTCGCCGTTCAGGGTCAGCGCGGCGTTGTGATAGACGAGATAGGACTGGCCCTTGAAGTCGTCGATGACACCCGCGTGGATGGTGAAGCTGTTGGGCACCGCGCCGGTCAGCAGGCCCTGGTAGGTCCAAGGGCCGCGGGGGCTGGGTGCCGTGGCATAGGACAGATGCTCGAACAGACCCTGCTGCGCCATGGACGCGTAGGTCATGTAGTACGTGCCCTTGCGCTTGGACAGCCACGGTCCCTCGGTGTAGTTGGGCAGCGCGATCTTTTCGATGGGGCCGTCCAGCTCGATCATGTTGGCTTTCAGCTTGGCCAGGTACATCACCGGGTTGCCCCAGGCCAGCCAGGCCGTGCCGTCGTCATCGATGAAGACGGTGGGATCGATGTCGCTCCAGCCGTAGGGGCTCGGCGTCGATGCATCGGTGATCAAGGCCGTGCCGCGGGCGTCCTTGAACGGGCCCAGCGGGCTGTCGGCCACCCCCACGCCGATGGCCTTGCCGTACTGCGTGTTGTCGTGTTGCACGGTGGCGTAGAAATAGAAGCGGCCGTTGCGCTGCACCACCTGCGCGGCCCAGGCGTCGCTGACCGCCCACTTGAAGTCGGTGGGCTTCATGACGGCGCCGTGCGGCGTCCAGCTGCGAAGGTCCTTGGACGAGTAAGCCAGCCATTCCTTCATCAGGAAGAAGTCGTTGCCCTTGGCCTCGTCGCGGCCCACATAGAGGTACACCGTGTCGCCAACGACCAGCGGTGCGGGGTCTGCAGTGAAGCGGTCGCGCAGCACGGGGTTGGTGCCGGGCACCGGTTCGGCGGCGCACGTGACGGCCGCGCAGTAAAGGACGGTGTGTTGGAGCAGTCTGGTGAGGCGCATGGATAAGGGAGAACCTTCGACGGGCTTGTCGGGGGGCGAGCACCCGGCGGATGTAGCGGGCATAGCTGCCACGTTGATGCCGCGCAGTGCGAGACAGCTGCGCAGCCCGCGCGAGGAGCAACGATTGCTAAAGGGCCCGCATGATTCGACGCCGAATCACGACTCAAAAATAAAAGCGGTTTTGCCGCGCAGTCATCTTAGTTAGGGCGACGGCCGAACTAAGTAGGGAAATTCCTAGCATCCTCCAAACCCACCCGCTCAGGTGCGCGCAATTAGGAGACCGCGGGGGCCACGATTTGGATCACTGAAACCCTCCGCGCGACAGTCTTTGACGGCGCCGGCTAAGGAATCGTGGACATCGAGTGCAACCGGCCTCGCCGAAGGCACGGCGCCCGCGCGGCGCGGTTGACGGCGTTCAGCTGCCTGGAGCGATGAGCCGCTGCGCCAGGGCCAGACGGGGGCTTTTCGGGTGCTGCGCTTGCAGCTCAGGCAACAAGGCCCGTGCAATGGCGGCGGCTTCATCGCTGCGCCCGAGGGCGGCCAGGGCCTCGGCACGGCGCAGCTCGCAATCCGCGCGCTCGACCGGCGACGCGAAGGGCGGCATGGCTGACGCTGCCATTCGTTTCAGCGCCTGCGTCGCCGCACTGCCGTCGCCTTCCCGCGCCGTAGCCAGCGCCACCACACTCAGGGCCGCGCGGTGGGACGCACCCCCGCTGCCGCCCGCCCGCTCGATCAGCGTCACCAAGGCGTCGGCGGTGCCGCGAGCGGCCGCGGTCTGGCCGGCGGCAAGCTGCAGCTCGGCCAGCGCCTGCTCGATGCGCACCCAGGGCCATGTCGACAGCTGAGCGTCGGGCCATCGGGCCACCAGTGACTCCACGAGCTTGAGCGCCTGAGGCACGCGGCCGGTCTGGGCCAGGAAACGTGCCCCGTACAGCACCAGGCGCTCCTGGTCTCGCAGCGCAGCCGGCGGCAGCGTGGCATCGAGGACCGGCGGCGCGAGGGCCGCGGTGACATCACCGGCCAGCCAGGTCGCCTCGAAACCGCCCGCCCGCAGCACCGCATCGGGCAGCGTCCCGGCGCCGGCCGCCTCGGCCCCCAGGGCTAGGCGTTCAGCTTCGATCAGCGCCGTCGCACGGGCCGGGTCGCGGCGCGCCACGGCGCCTGCCAGCCTGCCGAAGGCGAGTACGGCGTTGCGGCTGCTGCGACCGTATTCCTGCCGGTAGCGGCCGAGGGACTCCGTCAACACCGTTTCCGCCTCGTCCAGCTGGCCGTTGCTCGTCAGCGCGTCGCCGAGATGCCAGCCGGCGAAGGCCAGCTCGTCGGGGTCCGAGCTGCCGTTGGCCTTGAACTCGGCTGCGGCGCTGCGCTGGCTCTGCAGCGCCTGAACGTCGTCGAAACCCAGGTGATACAGCCCCTGGAAGATGAAGACCCGGCCGCCCACGTGCGGGCCGCACCGGCCGCTGGCGGCGAGTGCGCGCGCCTGCTGCAGGGCGAGCAACGCCTCATCGCGCCGGCCCCGCCCGATCAGCAGGCCGCTCAGGTCGGTGAGCACGGTCAGGCGCAGGAAGTCGACGTCGCGCGCCTGCACGTCGGGCGCGTAGGCGAGCGCCTTGCGTCTGACGGCTTCCGACTCGCCGAAGCGCCGCAGCAGATGCAGCGTGCGACCCATCGTGGCGTAGACGGTCATCACCTGGATGGGCGGCGCCTTCTGTGCGATGAGCAGCGTGACGTACTCCTGGGCGACGGTGAGCGAATCCTCGAGCCGGTTGTCGTAGTTCAGCTGCAGCATCACGGCCTCGAGCTGGGCCGCTCGGGCTTCGGCATCGCCGGCCTCTCTGGCGGTCATCTCCTTGAGCTTGTCCAGCAGCACCGAGGTCACGGCGCCCGGATGCGCCAACTGCTCGGGCTGTTCAGCCGCCAGCACCGACAGGCGCGACATCGTCTCGATGTACAGATTGCGCACCTCGGTCTGCCGCCGCACTTCGCTGGTGGCGCGGCGCTCCTGCTCACGCGCCACCTGTGCCTGCCAGACAGACAACGCGCTGCCGGCAAGGACGGACAGCGTCAGCGCGGCGCCCATGCCCACCGCCAGCCGGTGCCGGCCGACGAACTTGGCGAGCCGGTAGCCCGCGCTGTCGGGCCGCGCCAGCACGGGCTCGCCGCGCAGATGCCGCTGCAGGTCTGCGGCGAAGGCGTCGACGCTCGGGTAGCGCTCGGCCACGTCCTTCTTCAGCGCGCGGGCGAGGATGGCGTCGAGATCACCGCGCAACGCCTGCTTGAGGGCGGGCTGGGCGGCCACGTCGCTGGCACGCGGCGGCTCGGCCTGCCTGATCGCTGCTTCCAGCTCGGCCGTGGTGCCGCGGCTCAGCCGGTAGGGCCTGACTTCCGCCAACAGTTCGAAAGCCAGAACACCCAGGCTGTAGACGTCGCTCGCCGTGCCCAGCGGTTCACCGCGGATCTGCTCGGGGCTGGCGTAGTCCGGCGTGAGGGCTCGGCCGGCCATCTGGGTCAGCGCCGTGGCGTCCGTCAGCCCGCCGTCCAGCAGCTTGGCCACGCCGAAGTCCAGCAGCGTCACGCAGCCTTCGGCGTTCACCAGCACGTTGCCGGGCTTGAGGTCGCGGTGCACCACCAGCCGTGCATGCGCATGCGCCACCGCCGACATCGCCTGCAGCAGCAGACCGATGCGCGCGGCGGGCGGCAACTGGTGATGGCGGCAGTAGGCATCGATGGGTTCGCCCTCGACGTACTGCATGGCGATGTAGGGCCGGCCGAGCGCGTCGATGCCCGCGTCGTAGAGCCGCGCGATGTGCTCGTGCTCCAGCCCGGCCAGGATCTCGCGCTCGCGCGAGAGCCGCTCTGCAAACAGCTGACCCCAGATGAGGTGTGGCAGCTTCAGCGCCACGCGCCGCGAAGCCAGGCCGTCGCTGCGCTCGGCCAGCCACACCAGGCCCATGCCGCCGCGGCCCAGTTCCTGGATCAGGCGGTAGGGGCCGACCAGGTCACCGGCTTGAGGTTCGCTGCCGGCGGCCGACAGGCTCGCTGTCCGCATCGGCAGGGACGGCAGCGTGATGAGGAAATCGTCGGTCTCGATGCTGGCCTGGGTGTCCAGCAGCGAGCGCATCGTCTCGCGGTGTTGTGCGGCGTCGCCTTGCAATGCGGCCAGCCAGCCCGCCCGGGCTGCCGGGGGTAGCGCCAGGGCCTCGTCCAGCAGTCCGTTGAGTTCTTCCCATTGGTCGGCGATCTGGGACAGCGGCGTCATCGTGGCGGCGAGTTTAGGTGGCGGACCCATCCCCGAACGAGGAGCGTGCTCAGCGCGTCGTGGCCGGCGAAGCTAGGGGGGCCATCGATGGCCGACGGCGCTGCCGGATTGCGTACAGGAGAGCAGAAGCTCTTTTTTCGACGTCACTGAAAGGCCTGCCCATGCACTCGCTCATCCAACGACTTTCACGCCTGGCGACGGCTGCGGCAGTTTGTACGGCGGCCACCGCCCCGGCCCTCGCCGCGCGCCTTGAGACCTATGCCGGCGGCGTCGGCGGCCTCGCCAAGGGTTCCGTCGATTCCGGCTGCTACACCAGTGGCACGCCCGCCGAACTGGCGCCGTTCTTCCGTGGCGGCTCCTTTCCGGCGGGCGGCATTGCGGCCTGCGGGCTGACTGGCGGGCTCGACCAGGACAGCGGCGCGTCCGGCACGGTCACCAGCACGTTCAGCATCGCCCCGGTGAAGCTGGGCATCCCCGCCTCGTCGGCAGGCTGGTATTCCGGCGAGGCCGATGCGCGGGCCAGCTACGGCGCACTGGGGGTGGCGGCCCAGGGGCGCTTCGCGGGCGGCGTGGCCAACGGTGGGCCGGGCACCTACGACAACACCGTGGCAGCGGCGAAGTTCACCGACACGCTGACGGCCACCGGCGCTGCCATGGCGCCAGGCAGCGCCGGGTTCGTGCGGTATGCCTTCGAGCTGCACGGCTCGGCGAGCGCCTTCGGCGCCCCGGCGGCCTACTACACCGGCGGCACCTTCGTCGAACTGCTCTACGCCCAGACCGGCTCGTCGACCTACGGCTGGAACCTCGCGCTGCAACGGGGCTCCTCGGGGCTGATCCAGAACACCACGCCGCCGGCCGGCTGGACGACCGGCACCGGCTTCCTCAGCGGCCGCAGCACCTTCTACAGCTTCGACCTGCCCATCACCTGGGGGCAGGCCTGGGACCTGACGGTCGGCCTGGTCACCACGGCCAACGGCGAGGTCATCTCCGACTTTCTGGGCACCGCCCGCGTGACCGGCCTGCAGTTGTTCGACAGCCGCCATCAGGAAGTGACGGACTTTCAGCTGCGCTCGGCGTCGGGTACCGACTACCTGGCGCCCGTGCCGGAGGCGGGCAGCGCGGCACTGATGCTGGCGGGGCTGGCCGGGCTGGGTGGCCTGACCCGCTTGCGGCGCCGCCGGCTGCACGCCGGGTGATACGCCCGGCTGGCTGCGAGGAGCGCCCGTGACCGCCGAATCCGCATCCGCCGCCGACGCTCCCGCCGGCTATGCGGTTTTGCAGCCCTGCCCTGCAGTCTTGCGGCTGGCGGCCGGCAAGGCGGATCCCTACGCTGTGCCTTGAGGTGCTCCCGCCGGCGCTGACCTGACGACGAGCCCCACGGGCAACGCGCCATGTCCAACCTGGCGCGCCGAATGCGTTCACCTCAGAGAAGCCACTGAAACGGGATCTCCATGCGAAGCGCACCACGTGCCGCGATGCCCAGCCTTGCCCTCGCGTTCGCCGCACTCGGCGTCGCCGCCCTGCCGACCCGGGCCGCCACCGAGGCGACGCCGCAGGTCGCGAACGTCGCCAACCCTGCGGTGCCGAACTGGCCACTTCGCGCGCGTCTGATCGCGACGGGCATGCACGACGCCTTCGGCGTGCGCCAGGTCGGTCGCTTCCACAGTGGCGGACCGTTCGTGTCGAACCCGGAATTCCTGCTGCAGACGCAGGCGGGTCGCGCACTCGATCCGCAACGCGTGCTGGTGGCCGTGGGGCAGAACTTCGGCGCCGCGCCGGGCAACGCCGCTCATGCGCCCGGCGCGGTGCTGTCCATCGACACGACGGCCGCCACGGCCGGCCAGGCGCTCGTCGTTCCGGCGCTGCTGGCGGCAGGGCGCTCCGGCAGCGGTGGCGCCGTGCAGCTGTACAGCGAGCAATCCGCGGCGCGGCTGAACCGGCTGCACAACGCCGGCGCGCGCACCGCGGCCTTTGCCGGCGTCTCGGGGCCGCGCTACCTCTCCATCAACAACGGCTTCGGGCGGCCCTGGGTGGCGAACGCGCCGTTCGGCCTGCGCGGCGCCGGCAGCGAAAGCGTGCTCGACCCGGACGGCGCACCCCTGGCCAACGCACCGAGCGACGCTGCGGGCGGCGTGTTCGTCGGTGCACTGAGCCCGCGCACCAGCCGGCCCAGGGCGGTTCGCACGGGTTGGCTGGCTTCCCTGCTGAATCGACAGGACAGCGGCCAGCTGACGCCGGGTGCCATCGAGCACGGCGCCCTCGGCACCGCCTTCCTCGGCTCTTCGCCGGACGGCAGTGGCTTCGCCGTCTTCGCGGTCGTCACGGGCGCCGGCGCCGTGGTGCAGGTGCATGTGCAGGACGGCGTGGACGGCCTGGCGCCGCCCGGCACCATCGACGTCGGCCAAGAGGACCCGGGCGTCATCGGCACCGCCTTCCAGTGGATTCCCGAGCGGGCGCTGTACGTGGCCGATGCCCGGCGGGACCGCATCGCCGTGCTGCAACTGGCCGACGACACGCGCCAGTTCAAGCTGCGCGGCATCCGCCACCTCCAGTCGCGCTGGCTGAAGCGGCCGGTTGATCTGGCCGCCTGCGTGCCCGAGATCGCCAACCCGCGCTTCGCGAGCCACACGACGCTTGCCGGCGGGTCCGATCTGTACGTGGTCAATCGCGGCGATGGCTCGGTGCTGCGGCTGGCGCAGGACGGCAGCGTGCTGGCCCGGGCGGTGATCACCTGGCCGGACGGGCAAGCGGTGGGCGCCGGTCGATTGCGCGCCATCGCCGTGTCGGCCGACGCGCAACGTCTGTGGCTGATCGCCGAGCGTGAAGCATCGGGCGGGGCCGTCGAGAGCGTGCTGATCGAGACCAGCGGCTTCAATGCCGGCGGCGCATTCGGCGCCGTGGCGGATACCGCAGCCACGCCGTCGAGGCCGGCCGAAACAGCGGCGGCGGGTGCCCGCATCTTTTCAACCGCATTGACGCCGGCCACGGGGCTCGGGGCACGTTTCAACGCGGCCTCCTGCGTGGCCTGCCACCCTGGCCCGGGCGGCGCGAGTTCACGCGAGGAACATTTCGCGCGCCGCGTCGCCCGCATGGATCCGGTCAGCGGACGGGTGCTCGCCACCGGCGAGCTGGCTGCCGGGATGGCGCCGCGGCTCTCGTCAGCCGCAGCGGCGGTGCGCCCGGAGCCGCTGCCTCCGGGTGCGAACGTCGTCTCGCTGCGGATGCCGCTGGCCCTGGCTGCGGCCGGGCGGCTCGACGAGATTCCGGACGCCGTCATCGAGGCACAGGCCTTCAGCAAGGGTGACGGCATCAAGGGTCGCGTGCACCGGGTGACCGGCGCAGACGGGACGCAGCGGGTCGGGCGCTATGGCTGGAAGGCCGATTCGGCGCGGCTGGATGAAGCCGTCGCCACGGCGCTCGCCAACGAGATGGGCATCGACAGCGCACTGGCCGCGCATCCCGCTGCCCTGGTGGCGGACGACGGCTCGATGGTGAGGGCGCTGTCCGCCTATCTGCGCGATGTGTCGCGGCTGCACGCGCCTGCGGGACCGACACCGGCGGCGCCAGCGGCGCCGCAGCGTCGCAGTGAGGCGCTGCCATGACGCCCGCGCTGCGCTGGCCCGGCATCGACCTGAAGCTGCGCGCGCTCGGGCCCGGCATCCTCGTGGCCACCGCGCTGGCGCTGGCGGCGGGCTGGATCGCCGGCGGCCTGGGTGACCCGATTGCGCGCAACCCCGTGCTCGTGTCCATGCTGCTCGGCCTTCTGCTGGGCAACGTCTTTGCCTGCCCTGATCCACTGCGGCCCGGACTCGATTTCACCAAGCGCTACCTGCTGCGCACCGGCATCGTGCTGCTCGGGTTCCGCATCACGGTGGCGCTGCTGAGCGACCTGGGCCTGGCGCCGATCCTGGTCGCTGCCATCGAGCTGGTGGCGGTGCTGCTGCTCGTGCGCTGGGTGGCCGTGCGCGTGTTCCGGCTTGAGCCGCAACTGGCGCTGCTCGTGGCGGTTGGTTGCGCGGTGTGCGGCGCCGCAGCCATCCTGTCGGTCGCGTCGATGGACAAACGCCGGGAGCGGCATGCCGGCGTGGCCATCGCCCTCGTCACGCTGGCCGGCACCGTCGCCTTGCTGCTGTATCCCATCGGCTTTCTCGCCGGCTTGATGCCGGGGCTGGACGAGCGCGGCTTCGGCATCGCCGTCGGCGCCAGCATCTTCGAGCAGGCGCAGGTCTACGGCGCGTCGTTCGCCGTGTCCGAAGGCGCACTGAGCATTGCGACGCTGGTCAAGCTCAGCAAGGTCGTGATGCTCATCCCGCTGCTGCTGGTGCTCGGCGTCCTGCAGCGCCGCGAGGCGGTGGGCGACGAGCGCCGGCGGCTTCCCATCCCCTGGTTCGTGCTGGCCTTCCTCGCGGTCCTGGCGTTCAACTCGATGGTGACCGTGCATCCCCAGGTGCGCGCGGCCATCCTCCAGGGCGACCAGTTCCTGTTCCTGATGGTCATGATCGCCCTGGGCCTGACGACGCCGCTGCGGCCCTTGCTCGGCGGCGGCGGCCTGCGACTGATCGGTGCCGGGGCCTTCGCCCTGGTGTTGTCCGCCGGCGTTGCCTATGCGCTGGTGCGCGTCAGCCAGTGCAGCAACGCAGGCATGCCGGCGGCCTCGGGCGCTGCGCTTCCCGACAGCCGGGGCGCCCGCCTGTTCGACGCCGTCGGCTGCGCCAAATGCCATGTGCCGAGCCTGCGCGGCATCCACGGTGATGTCCCGCTCTACTCCGACCTGCTGCTCCACGACATGGGGCCGGCGCTCGACGACAAGATCGTGCAGGGCGAGGCGAGCGGCTCCGAATGGCGGACGACGCCGCTGATCGGCACGCGGCTGCGCGACCGCTACCTTCACGATGGCCGCGCGGCCAGCCTGCGCGACGCCGTGCTGGAACACGGCGGCGAAGCGGAGATCGTCAGGCGGCGCTTCTTCGAGCTCGACGAAGACGAGCAGCGTGCGGTCCATGCGTTCGTTGGGTCGCTGTAGGGGCCGTTGGCGACGGGCTGCACGGCGCGGCACGGGCGCCAGGTATGCGGATGGACGGGCGGCGGCCGAGTCCGCGGGCGCCGCCTTGTGGCCCGGTTCGGTGGTAAGGCCAGCGTCATGAATTAGCATTCCGGTCGGACCAAAAGCGCGACGTCCTCTCCTGGACGCGCAAGCACATGACCCTGGAACGCCTTTTTCACAGCGCGACACTGGCGCTGCTGCTGGCCATGATGGCCACGGCTCAGGCAGCGCGCACCGCCACGCCGCTGGACGACGGCTGGCGATTTACGCGCGCCGACGTTGCGGGCGCCGACGACCCGGGCCACGACGACGCCGACTGGGCGCCGGTGACGCTGCCACACACCTGGAACGTGCCGGACGGCGAGACGGGCGGCACGCCCTACCGGGGCGCCGGCTGGTATCGGCGGGTCATCGACCGCCCGTCCGCGGACCGGGCGACGGGCCGGCAGTTCATCGAGTTCGACGGCGCAACGCTGGCCGCTGACGTCTGGATCAATGGCCGCCATGCCGGCCGCCATGAAGGCGGCTATGCGCGCTTCCGCCTCGACGTCACGCCCCTGCTGCGACCGGGCCGCAATCTGCTCGCGGTGCGTGTGGACAACAGCAAGCTGCCGCATGTCGCGCCGCTGGGCGGCGACTTCACCGTCTTCGGCGGCCTCGTGCGGCCGGCGCGCCTCATCGAGACCGACGACGTGCACATCGAGCTGCTCGACCATGGCGGCCCGGGCGTGCGCGTCGACACCGCCCTCATGCCGCACGGCGCGCGGCTGGCGGTGGCCGTGCAATTGCGCAACGACGGCAGGCAGCCCGCCGACCGCCAGCTCCGCCTGACCTTGCGCGACGCCCACGGCCGCAGCGTGGCGCAACACAGCCAACCGTTGCGCCTGCCGCCGGGCGCCGCGACCACCGCCAGCGCCGCATTGACCGTGCGCAATCCCAGGCTGTGGCAGGGTCTGCGGGACCCCTATCTGTACCGGCTGAGCGCCGAGCTTGTCGACGGGCGGCAGGTCGCCGACGCGGTGCAGCTGCCCCTGGGCCTGCGCCAGTTCGCGGTGGACCCTGCGCGCGGCTTTCTGCTGAACGGCAAGCCCTACCCGCTGTACGGCGTCAACTACTTCCATGCCGGCCGCCCGGGACGCGGCGTTGCGGTCGGGCCGGGCGAGATCGACGCGGACCTGCGCATCCTCATGGACCTGGGCCTCACCGGCCTGCGCCTGGTGCACTACCAGCATCCGCCCCATCTCTACGAACGTGCGGACGAGCTCGGGCTGGTGCTGTGGACGGAGATTCCGCTGAACTCGGCGATGGCGGAAACGCCGGACTTTCGCGACAACCTGCATGCCCAGCTTCGCGAGCTGGTGCGCCAGAACCGCCATCACGCATCGGTGGCTGTCTGGGGCATCGGCAACGAGGTCTACCGGGCCGACGAGCCGGTGCGCGCGCTGCTGGCCGACCTGCACGCACTGGCCAAGCAGGAGGACCCGTCGCGCCTGACCAGCTACGCCCACTGCTGCGCGCCGGACGACCACCCGATGGCGCTCGTGACCGACCTCGCCTCCTACAACCGCTACTGGGGCTGGTACGACGGCCAGTTCAAGGACATCGGGCCCTGGGCCGACAAACTGCATGCCCGGCTGCCTGACAAGCCCATCGGCCTGGGCGAGTACGGCGCGGGCGCCAGTGCCATGCAGCAGGAGGATCCGCCCCGGCGCCCGGAACCCGGTGGCCGCTGGCATCCCGAGCAGTACCAGGCGCTGTTCCACGAAACCTACGCCGCCGAGATCGCCAGGCGGCCCTTCCTGTGGGGCAGCTTCGTCTGGCTGGGTTTCGACCATGCCGCCGCCAACCGCCACGAGGGCGACACCACCGGCCGCAACGACAAGGGCCTCGTCACCTACGACCGCGGCAGTTTCAAGGAGGCCTACCACCTGATGCGCGCGTGGTGGCAGACCCGCCCGGTGCTGCACCTCACCAGCAAGCGCCTCGTCAACCGCCCCGCCGGCAAGGTGGACATCAAGGCCTACAGCAACGCCCGCACGGCCACGCTGGAGATCAACGGCAAGCTCGTCGGCACGGTCGATGTGGTGGACCGGATCGCCATCTGGCCGGCCGTGGAGCTGGTGGCGGGCGCGGCCACGCTGCGGGTGCGCGACGACCGCGGCAGCAGCGACGGCGCCGAGTGGCAGATCGAAGCCGCTGCCTCCGCTGCCTCCGCTGCCCCACAGGCCGGGCGGCCGCGGGCCGAAGATGCCGTCGCGCGGCAGCCCGTCCACCCCGTCGTTCAGGACGCGCCGGACCGGGCAACCTATATTTCGCCGCGCCGCACCGGCCTTCCGACCCCGCTCGCGGTCTACCGAGGACTATCCAGATGACTTCCTTTCGCCCCCTGCGCCGCCGCCAACTCTTTGCCGCCGCCGCCTTGCCGGCACTGACCTCCGTCGCGCAGGCCGCCGCGCCGCAGGGCCGCGGCGCAACCGGCGTTTCGGGCTACGAAAGCCCCTTCCCCACCGACTTCGTGTTCGGCGTCGCTGCGGCCTCCGCGCAACTGGAGGGCGCCGCCTTCGAGGACGGCAAGGGCGAGTCCGTCTGGGACCGCTTCAGCCGCGTTCCCGGCAAGGTCCACAACGGCGACACGCCCGACGTGGCCTGCGACCACTACCACCGCTTCGACGAGGACTTCGCCCTGATGGCCTCGCTCGGCTACAAGACCTACCGCCTGTCCATCGCCTGGCCGCGCATCTACCCCAATGGCGACGGCAAGCTGAACCAGGCCGGGCTGGACTTCTATCACCGCCTGTTCGCAAGCATGAAGAAGCACGGCATCGAGCCCTGGGTGACGATGTTCCATTGGGATCTTCCGCAGGCGCTGGAAGACCGCGGCGGCTGGACGTCCCGCGTCACCGTCGACGCCTTCGCTCAATACGCCGACACCATCGTCAAGGCCTTCGCCAAGGACGTGAAGCACTGGATCACGCTCAACGAGATCGTCTGCTTCACGCTGCTGGGCTACGGCACCGGCACCAAGGCGCCGGGCCGCAAGGAGAGCGCCAAGGTCGTCAACCAGACGTATCACCACGCCCTGCTCTGCCATGGTCACGGCGTGCGTGCGGTGCGCAAGTTCGGCGGCGCGGGCGCGGTGGTCGGCCTGACGGACAACTGCGCGGTGGCCGTGCCCGTGACCGAGACGCCGGCCGACATCGCCGCCGCCAAGGCCTGGTTCGCGGACAGGAACGCCCAGGTGCTGGGCGCCATCCATGCCGGCAAGTACACCCCGAACTTCCTGGCACGCGTCGGCGCCGATGCGCCCGAGGTCAAGCCGGGTGACTTCGACCTCATCAGCCTGCCGACCGACCTGCTCGGGCTGAACATCTACAGCGGCACCTTCGTGCGCGCCGGCAAGGACGGCCAGCCGGAAGCCCTGCCCCACCCCGTCAACTATCCGCGCGCCGACAGCCCCTGGCTGCGCCTCGTGCCGCAGTCCATCTACTGGGGCCCGCGCTTCTGCCACGAGCTCTACGGCCACCCGGCCATCTACATCACCGAGAACGGCTGCGGCTACGACGAAGAGCCCGTGGTCAACGGCGAGGTGCTGGACCTGCACCGCCGCGACTACCTGCGCAGCTACCTGCGCGAGACCCACCGCGCCGTCGCCGCCGGCGTGCCGGTCAAGGGCTACTTCCTGTGGTCCTTCATCGACAACTACGAATGGGAAGACGGCTACCAGCGCCGCTTCGGCATCGTCCACTGCGACTTCAAGACCCAGGTGCGCACGCCCAAGCTGTCGGCCCGCTATTACGCGGACGTCATCAAGGCGCGACGCATCCTGTGAACGTGCGCGACAGGTCAGGTGACGGCGCGAGTTACATCGGTGTGTCAACGGCCCCGCCACTGGCGCGCTTAAGCTTCGCAGCCGTGAAGTCGTGCCGTTCAGCCCGAAAAGCACCGACGCCTGACCGATGATTCACCGCCTTCCGCTGCGCCTCGGGCGGACCCAACAGCCTTTTTCACCCATCCAACACACGGAGACAACATGCGTCGTACGACCTTCCTCGGCCTCAGCCTGCTGCTGACCCTCGCCCCCTCGACGGCCCTGTGGGCGCAGAGCAAGGGCACTGTCGGCATCGCCATGCCGACCAAGAGTTCGCAGCGGTGGATCGCCGACGGCGACAACATGGTCAAGGCCTTCAAGGCACTCGGCTACCAGGCCGACCTGCAATACGCCGACGACGAGATCCCGGTCCAGCTCTCGCAGATCGAGAACATGGTGACCAAGGGTGTCAAGGCGCTGGTGATCGCCTCCATCGACGGCACCACGCTGTCGGGCGTGCTGCAGAAGGCGGCCGAGAAGGGCATCAAGATCGTCGCCTACGACCGCCTGATCCGCGGCACCAAGAACGTCGACTACTACGCCACCTTCGACAACTTCCAGGTCGGCGTGCTGCAGGGCGAGTCCATCGTCGACCGCCTCGGCCTGAAGCAGGGCAAGGGCCCCTTCAACATCGAGGTGTTCGCCGGTTCGCCGGACGACAACAACGCCACCTTCTTCTACGAAGGCGCGATGAGCGTGCTCAAGCCCTACCTGGACAGCGGCAAGCTCGTCATCCGCAGCAAGCAGGTCGGCGCGATGAAGGTCGGCATCCTGCGCTGGGACGGCTCCACCGCCCAGGCGCGCATGGACAACCTGATGTCGGCCTACTACGGCAAGGACAAGCTGCACGCCGTGCTGTCGCCGGCCGACATCCTGTCCATCGGCATCATCTCGTCGCTCAAGGGCGTGGGCTACGGCAGCGCCAGCCAGCCGATGCCGGTCATCACCGGCCAGGACGCCGACCTGCCCTCGGTCAAGGCCATCCTGCGTGGCGATCAGGCCTCCACGGTGTTCAAGGACACGCGCCAGCTGGCCAAGGTGACCGCCGATCTCGTCGACGCCGCCATCAGCGGCCGCACGCCGGTCGTCAACGACACCAAGACCTACAACAACGGCGTCAAGGTCGTGCCGTCCTACCTGCTCAAGCCGGTGGCCGTCGACAAGACGAACTGGAAGGCCGCGCTGGTCGACACCGGCTACTACAAGGAAGGCCAGGTGAAGTGACACCGCCCGCACCCGCTGGCGGGTCGATCACCTCAATGGACAGGAAGATGGCAAGCAAAGAGTCGAGCGCGCTGCTGGAGATGCGCGCGATCTGCAAGAAGTTCCACGGCGTCGTGGCCCTGCGCCATGTCGACCTGCTGGTGCGGCGGGACGAGATCCACGCCATCGTCGGCGAGAACGGCGCCGGCAAGTCGACGCTGATGAAGGTGCTCTCGGGCGTCTATCCGCACCCGGAGTACGAGGGCGACATCTGGTTCGACGGCGAGGTCCGGCGCTTCGAGGGCATCCGCCAGAGCGAGCAGCTGGGCATCGTCATCATTCACCAGGAGCTGGCCCTCATCCCGCAACTGTCGATTGCCGAGAACCTCTTCCTCGGCCACGAGCAGGCGCGCGGCGGTGTCATCGACTGGCGGCGCACCCACGAGCGGGCCGTCGAGCTGCTGCGCCAGGTCGGCCTGGATGAATCGCCGAGCACGCTGATCGACGACATCGGGGTGGGCAAGCAGCAGCTGGTGGAAATCGCCAAGGCCCTGGCCAAGGACGTCAAGCTGCTGATCCTGGACGAACCGACGGCCAGCCTGAACGAGGACGACAGCAAGGCCCTGCTGGAGCTGCTCAAGCGGCTGCGGGCGCAAGGCGTGGCCTGCGTGCTGATCTCGCACAAGCTCAACGAGATCGCCGAGGTGGCCGACATGGTCACCGTGCTGCGCGACGGCTCCAGCATCGAGACGCTGGACTGCCGCGACGCACCGCCGTCCGAGGCGGCCATCGTCCGCGCGATGGTGGGCCGCGAGATGAAGGACCGCTATCCGCCGCGCTCGTCCACACCGGGAGACGTGCTGTTCGAGCTGCGCGACTGGTGGGTTGAGCATCCGCTGCATGTCGGGCGCGAGGCGGTCAAGGGCGTGAACCTGAACGTGCGGCGCGGCGAGATCGTCGGCATCGCCGGCCTGATGGGTGCTGGCCGCACGGAGCTGGCCATGAGCGCCTTCGGCCGCTCCTGGGGGCGGCGCATCCGCGGCTCCGCCTGGATGCACGGCCGCGAGGTCGACGTCTCCAACGTGAGGCGGGCCGTCAAGGCCGGCATGGCGTATGTGACCGAGGACCGCAAGGCGCTCGGCCTGGTGCTGCATGACAGCATTGCCCGCAACACCAGCCTGTGCCGCCTGGAAGGCATCTCCAGCCGCGGCGTCATCGACGACGTGCGCGAGTCCGAGGTGGCCAATGATTTCCGCAAAAGGCTGGGCACGCGCTGCGCCAGCGTCGAGCAGAAGGTGGGCGACCTGTCGGGCGGCAACCAGCAGAAGGTCGTGCTGTCCAAATGGCTGTTCACGGAGCCCGAGCTGCTGATCCTGGACGAGCCCACCCGCGGCATCGACGTCGGCGCGAAGTTCGAGATCTACAGCCTGATCGCCAGCCTGGCCGCCGAGGGCCGCGGCATCCTGATGATCTCGTCGGAGCTGCCCGAGCTGCTGGGCATGTGCGACCGCCTCTACCTGATGAACGAGGGCGCCTTCGTCGGCGAGATGCCGGTGGCGGGTGCCACCCAGGAAACCGTCATGCACGCCCTCTTGGGCACCCACTGAAAACTATTCCCATGTCTTCCTCTTCCCTGCGCAATTTCCTGTCCTCGCATCTGCGGGACTACGGCATGTTGCTGACGCTGGTCGGCATCATGGTCTTCTTCCAGGTGTGGACCGACGGCACCCTGCTGCAGCCGCTGAACCTGACCAACCTGTTCCTGCAGAACAGCTACATCGTCGTCATGGCGCTGGGCATGCTGCTGGTCATCGTCGCGGGGCACATCGACCTGTCGGTCGGCTCCGTCTGCGGCTTCGTCGGTGCGCTGGCGGCCGTGCTGATGGTCGAGATGAATTGGCCGGTGCTGCCGGCGCTGGCGGTGTGCCTCGTGGCCGGCGCCATCATCGGCGGCCTGCAGGGCTGGTTCGTGGCCTACCTCAAGATCCCGTCCTTCATCGTCACGCTGGCCGGCATGCTGGTGTTCAAGGGCCTGGCCCTGGCCCTGCTCGGCGGGCAGTCCGTCGGCCCCTTCCCCGACAGCTTCCAGATCCTCAGCAGCGGCTTCCTGCCCGACCTGAGCGAAGGTGATGAACGTCATCTGACCTCGCTGATCATCGGGCTGGGCCTCGTCGGCGTGATCGCGGTGCGCGAAGTGGCTGCGCGTCGCAAGGCAGCGGCCCTCGGCGCTGCCGCCGAACCTCTCGCGCTCTTCGGCCTGCGCCTGCTGGCGCAGACGGGCGCGCTGGCCGCACTGGTATGGCTGCTGGCTTCCTACAAGGGCCTGCCCAACGTGCTGCTGCTGATGACGGCGCTGATCGCGGTGTATGCCTTCATCACCCAGCGCACGACGCTCGGCCGGCGTGTCTACGCGCTGGGCGGCAACGAGCGCGCGGCGCGGCTGTCCGGCGTGCCGACCGAGCGGCTGACGCTGCTGTGCTTCATCAACATGGGCGTGCTGGCCGCGCTGGCGGGCCTGGTGTTCGCGGCGCGCCTGAACACGGCGACGCCCAAGGCAGGCCTGGGCTTCGAACTCGACGTGATCGCCGCCTGCTTCATCGGTGGCGCGTCGGCCTCGGGCGGCATCGGCAAGGTGATGGGCGCGGTGATCGGCGCCTTCATCATGGGCGTGATGAACAACGGCATGTCCATCCTGGGCATCGGCATCGAGTGGCAGCAGGTCATCAAAGGACTGGTGCTGCTGGCGGCGGTCGTCTTCGACGTCTACAACCGCCGCAAGGGCTGAACCGGCTCGCGCACGTCAGACCGGTCGGAGGCCCTCGCGCCTGACCGGCTCCGGCGCGTTTCACCGCCATGGGCTGAAAGGCCGAAGGGCCGGTGCCCGGGGCCCGAAGCTGGGGTAATCCACCGGCCTGACCAGCATGGGGATGTGGCAAACTGGTAATACCAAATTGCCAGGGCATTCGCGAGCTGCCGCGCCGATGAGTTCCTTCCCAGCCGAGTCCGTCACCGCACCCCTGCTCCGCATGGAAGATGTCTGCAAGCGCTTCGACAACGTCGTCGCGCTGTCGGGCGTGGCCCTGCAGGTACATCGCGGTGAAGTGCACGCCGTGTGCGGCGAGAACGGCGCCGGCAAGTCCACGCTGATGAAGATCCTCAGCGGCGTCTACAGCCCCGACGAGGGCGAAATCCATATCGACGGCGAGCCGGTGCGGATCACCGGCCTGCAGCACGCGCAGGCCCTCGGCATCGTCATGATCCACCAGGAGCTGAACCTGGTGCCGCATCTCACCGTGGCCGAGAACATCTGGCTCGGCCGCGAGCCCCGGCGCGGCTGGTTCGTCGACGCGAGCAGGCAACGCGAGGGTGCACGCGCCTGCCTGCAGCGGCTGGGCGTCGACATCGACCCGGACACCCCGGTCGCCAGCCTCTCCATCGCCCAGCAGCAGATGGTCGAGATCGCGAAGGCGCTGTCGATGGACGCCCGGCTGCTGATCATGGACGAGCCGACCTCCTCGCTCGGCGAGGCCGACGCCGCGCGGCTGCTCGGCGTGGTCAACGAGCTCAAGCGCGCGGGCGTCGGCATCGTCTACATCTCGCACAGGCTCGACGAGCTGGCCCACATCGTCGACCGCGTGACCATCCTGCGCGACGGCCGCTACATCGCGAGCCGCCTGTGGGGCGACACCTCCATCGACGAGATCGTCAGCCTGATGGTGGGCCGCGAGCTGACCGAGCAGTTTCCGCCGGCCACGCGCCAGCCGGGCAGCGACGTGCTGCTGCGCGTGCGCGGCCTGCGACGCGAAGGCGTCTTCGGCCCGCTCGACTTCGAACTCCGTCGCGGCGAGATCCTCGGCTTCGCCGGCCTCGTCGGCGCGGGCCGCACGGAAGTGGCTCGGGCGATCTTCGGCGCCGACCCGGTCGACGGCGGCGAGATCGAGTTCGGCGGTCGCACCCTCGCCATCAACGGCCCGCGCGACGCCATCGCCGCCGGCATCGCCTACGTCTCGGAAGACCGCAAGGCCCATGGCCTGGCGGTCAAGATGAGCGTCGCCCACAACATCACGCTGGCCAACCTGGGTGCGCTGTCCGGCCGGCTGGGCTTCGTCGACGAGGCACGCGAGCGTGAGACGGCCGAGCGCTTCATCGGCCAGCTCGGCATCCGCACGCCGTCGCCCGAGCAGATCGCGCGCCTGCTGTCAGGCGGCAACCAGCAGAAGGTCGTCATCGCCAAGTGGCTGTTTCGCGAAGCACGCGTCATCCTGTTCGACGAACCGACCCGCGGCATCGACGTGGGCGCCAAGTACGCCATCTACGAGCTGATGGACCAGCTGGCCGCGGCCGGCATCGGCGTCGTGCTGATCAGCTCCGACCTGCCGGAGGTGCTTGGCATGAGCGACCGCGTCGCCGTGTTCCGGCAGGGCCAGCTGGCCACGGTGCTGGCAACGCGCCACTGCAGCCAGCAGGACGTCATGCACCACGCCTCGGTCGGCCCGGCCGCCTCCTGCCAGCCGTCAGCCGCAGCGCTTGAACCCGCCCTATGACCGACCGCCAGAAAGACCTGATCCAGAAGTTCGCCGCGCTCGCCGGCCTGCTCATCCTCGTGCTCGTGTTCTCGCTGACGAGCAACGCCTTCTTCACGGTCGGCAATGCGATGACCGTGTCGCTGCAGGTCACCACCATCGTCTACCTCGGCATCGGCGCGACGCTGGTCATCCTGACGGGCGGCATCGACCTGTCGGTCGGCTCGGTGCTGGCCCTGTCCGGCGTGGTCGCCGGCATGCTCGTCAAGTCCGGCCTGCCCGTCGCACCGGCGATGGCGCTGGCCGTGGCGGTGGGTGGCTTGTGCGGCGCCATCAACGGCTGGTGCGTGACGCTGCTGCGCCTGCCGCCCTTCATCGCCACGTTGGGCATGATGCTGGTGGCCCGCGGCGTGGCGCTCCAGCTCACCGATGCGCGCGCCATCTCCGGCCTGGGCGAGGCCTTCGGCCGGCTGGGCAACGGCGCGCTCGGGCGCATCGAGGAGATCGACGCGCAGGGCTTCCCCGACGTCGTCTTCCCCGGCATCCCCTACCCCGTGCTGCTGATGGTGGTGCTGGCCGTCGCAGCGGGCATCCTGCTGCGCCGCACGACGCTCGGCAGGCATCTGCACGCCGTGGGCTCCAACGGCGAGGCGGCGCGGCTGTCGGGCATCAACGTGCGCGGCGTCGCCATGTTCGCCTACGTCGCTTCGGGTTCGCTGGCCGGCCTCACGGGCTGCGTGCTGATGTCCCGCCTCGTCACGGCGCAGCCCAACGAGGGTGTCATGTACGAGCTCGACGCCATCGCTGCGGCAGTCATCGGCGGCACCTCGCTGCTCGGCGGCGTGGGCACCGTGTCGGGCACCGTCATCGGCGCCTTCGTCATCGGCATCCTGCGCAACGGGTTGAACATGAACGGCATCTCGTCCTTCACCCAGCAGATCATCATCGGCCTGGTCATCCTCGTCACCGTGTGGATAGACCAGCTCCGCAACCGGCGCTAAGACCGGTTCCACCACAAGAGACATCCCATGCCCCATCCCTTGCGCACCGCGCTCTTCAGCGCCTGCCTCGCCCTCTTCGGCACGGCCAGCCAGGCCGGCGAGATCGCCGTCATCGTCAAGACGACCAACTCGACCTTCTGGCAGAACGTCAACAAGGGCGCCGCTGCCGCGATCAAGGACCTTCCCGGCCACACGCTGACCTTCTCCGGCCCGGCCAGCGAGTCGGCCATCGCCGATGAAGTGAACCTGGTCGAGAACGCCGTCAACCGGCGCGTGGCCGGCATCGTGCTGGCGCCGTCGGACCCCGACGCGCTGGTGCCCGCGATCAAGAAAGCCTGGGAGGCGCGCATCCCGGTGGTGCTGATCGACTCCCAGGTGTCAGACGCCGGCAAGCCCTACTACCAGTCCTTCCTGACGACCGACAACCGCGCGGCCGGCGAGCGTTGTGCAAAGGAGCTGATCGCCAAGGTCGGCACGACCGGCAAGGTGGCGGTCATGTCCTATGTCGCCGGCGCCGGATCGGAGGTCGGGCGGGTCGGCGCCTTCACGGCCTACCTGAAGGCCAACTCCAAGCTGGAGATCGTCGGGCCGTTCTACTCGCAGTCGCAGATGGCCACGGCGATGAACCAGACCACCGACGTGCTGGCCGCCCACCGCGACCTGAAGGCCATCTTCGGCGCGAACGAGCCGACCGCCGTCGGCATGGGCCGGGCGCTGGTGCAGAGCGGCCGGGCCGGGAAGGTCGTCGCCATCGGCTTCGACGGCAACCAGGACCTGCAGCACTTCGTCCGGGACGGCACGCTGAACGGCATCGCCGTGCAGGGGTCCTTCCAGATGGGTTTCCTGGGCGTGAAGACCCTCAACGACGTGCTGCAGAAGAAGCCCGTGCCCAAGTTCCGCGACACCGGCGTCGTCTGGGTCGACAAGGCCAACCTGCAGTCGCCCGAGGCCAAGGCCGTCCTGTACTGATGACTCCACTGGCTCGCCGACCCCTCGCCAACACCGGGCTGCAGCTGACGACGCTGGGCCTGGGTGCGGCTGCGCTCGCCGGGCTGTACGACGCCGTCGACGCGCCCACCGCGGCAGCCACGCTGCAGGCCGCCTGGGATGCCGGCGTTCGCCATGTCGACACCGCGCCGTTCTACGGCTACACGCTCAGCGAGCGCCGCGTCGGCGAGTTCCTGGCTGAGCGGCCACGTGACAGCTTCACGCTGTCCACCAAGGTCGGCCGCCTCATGCGGCCCGATGCCGGCGTCAGGCCGGGCAGCGACGGCTGGGCCGCCCCCCTGCCCTTCCGTCCGGTCTACGACTACAGCTACAGCGGCGTGCGGCGCTCGTTCGAGGACAGCCTTCAGCGCCTGGGCCTGACACGCATCGACATGCTGCTCGTGCACGACATCGGCCAGCTGACCCACGGCGAGCAGCACGCGCTGCACTGGCGCGCGCTGACCGAGGGCGGCGGCCTGCACGCGCTCGCAGAGCTGCGCAGCGAGGGCAGCGTTCGGGCCATCGGCCTGGGCGTGAACGAATGGCAGGTCGCCGAGCAGGCACTGGCCGTGGCGCCGCTGGACTGCGTGCTGCTCGCCGGCCGCTACACGCTGCTCGAACAGGGCAGCGTCGACTTCCTTGACCAATGCGCGGCGGCTAGCGTCGGCATCGTCATTGGCGGCCCGTTCAACTCGGGCGTTCTGGCGGGCCAGGCGCGCTACGACTACGGC
>SEEY01000945.1 GCA_004211235.1 Rubrivivax sp. | reverse complement strand
GCGAAGTGCTGACCTATCTGAGCAAGGGCTTCACGATCAAGGAGATCGCGAACCTGATGGGCATCAAGTGGTTCACCGTCAACGACCACATCAAGAGCATCTACAAGAAGCTCAACGTCAGCAGCCGCGCGGAAGCAGCGGTGCTGGCGTCGAAGCAGGGCCTAGTCTAGGTCTAACCCGCGCTTTTCGATCCCTGCAAGGCCCCGGCGAGACCGGGGCCTTTCTCTGTGCGAACCCTGGGTAGGGTCAGGCCGCTGAACGCAGCTTCACCCCGGGGAAATCCACCGGCACGGCGAAGGCGACGTTCACGTAGTTGGTGAACAGATTGAGCGCGACATGCGCCAGGATCTCCACAACCTGGCCGTCGGTGAACCCGGCGGCACGCAGAGCCAACACATCGTCGCTGCCCACCTGACCGCGCGCCTCGACGAGCTTGAGTGCGAAGCGCAAGGCGGCGGCCGTGGCCGGGTCGGCGGACTCACCGGCTTGCGCCGCACTCATCTCCGCGGACGAGGCGCCCGCCTTGCGCCCCAGCGCCGTGTGCGCCGCCAGGCAGTACTCGCAGGCATTGCGGTCCGCCACGGCGACGGCGATCTGCTCGGCCAGCATGGTGGGAATGGCACCGCCGCCGAGCGCGCCGAAGAAGCCCCACATGGCCTGCAACGCCGCCGGCGAATTGGCGACGGCGCGGAACATGTTGGGCGTGGCGCCGAACGCACCGTGAACGGCCTCCAGCACCGGGCGGCTGGGGGCGGGGGCGTCGGTGGCGGAGAGGAGAGGAATGCGGGAGGTCATGAGATGGCCTTTCAAGGCAGTGGAGGAAGAACGCCACTGTCGCGGTGCAGACGAACCGATAGGTATCATTTCATCCGCCATTTCAACCTATCCGTCCCGTGACCGACCTCCCGCCGCTGGATCGCCTAAGCCCGCTCTTCGAGCGCTTCCGCGTGCGCGCCAGCCTGTTCCACGCCGGGCCTCTGTGCGGCGTGACGCATTTCGACGCGCAGCCCGGCCGGGGTTTCCTGCATGTGATGCGCACGGGCGAGATGGAAATCCGCCATGCCGGCGCCACCGGCCTCGTCGAGCACCTGTGGGTGCGCGAACCCAGCCTCGTCTTCTACCCCCGGCCGCTGGCGCATGACTTTCACAACGCCCCCGCGGACGGCTCGGAGTTCGTCTGCGCGACGCTGGATTTCGAGGCGGGCCATCCGCTGGTGCAGGCGCTGCCGGCGCTGGTCGTGCTCCCCCTGGCCCGCGTGGATGGCATTGGCGAAACCCTGTCGCTGCTGTTCGGTGAAGCCGAGCGCGTGCGCTGCGGCCAGCGCCTGCTGGCAGACCGGCTTTTCGAGGTGCTGCTGCTGCAACTGCCGGAGGCTTTCCGCGGGGCGCTCGGCCAGACGCCGGCCGACTACCTCGCCGACTGGCGGCTGGCCATCGCCCGCAACGAACTGCGCGCAGGCAAGCCCTTGAAGCTGCTGGCCGCCGAACTGGGCTATGCGAATGCCTCGGCGCTCAGCCGGCTGTTCGCGCACAAGCATGCGGGGCTGTCACCCAGGGCCTGGCTGCAGCGGGGCTAAAGTCCAGCCATGCGTCGCTCTCGCCGCTTCCGCCTGCTGGTTCTGAGCCTGCTGCTCGTGCTGCTGCCGTTGCGCAGCCTGCTCGCTGCCGGCCAGCTGACATGCGAGCCGCTGCCACAAGCAACGGCGACGACGCAACAGCAGGCCGGACACGACCATCACGCCGGTCACGGCGAATCCCACGGCCACGCGGCCAAGCCGTGCAAGCTCTGCGCGCCCTGCTGTCTGGCCGCCGCGCCGCCTCCGGTGCAACTGATGACGGCCGTCACGACGGCGCCCGCCGAGCGCGCCGCACGCGCCCCGGCCGAAGCCTGGGCGAGCGTGGTGCCGCCCCTGCCCGACCCGCCTCCCCGGGCCTGAGCCTCTCCTTCCTTTCGCTGCCCCGCCGCGCATTGGCCGGCGGGTTCCTGCCCTGCCCCGAGAGGCTTGTCGTATGTCCCCTGCCCCTTTTCCTGCGGCGCTGCCGCTGCTGCTCGCGCTTGCCCTGGCAC
>SEEY01000944.1 GCA_004211235.1 Rubrivivax sp. | reverse complement strand
GGATGGCCACGAACGTGCCCATCTCCACCATGCCGTTGCCGCCGGTCAGCTCGCGCTCGCTCAGCTGCTGCGGCATGTAGGCGTACTTCACCGGGCCGAACAGCGTGGAGTGCAGGCCCATCAGGAAGACGCAGGCGAGCAGCGCCGGCACGTTGGCGGCGTAGAAGCCCCAGGCCGCGATGGCCATGATGGCGATCTCCAGGCTCTTGACGAGTTGCATCAGCCGCGCCTTGTCGTGCTTGTCGGCGAGCTGGCCAGAGGTGGCCGAGAACAGCACGTAAGGCAGGATGAAGAGCGCGCCGATGACGAGCCCGGCCATGCTCGGCGGCAGCCATTCCAGCTGCAGCTGGTAGGTCACCATCAGCGTGAAGGCGAACTTGAAGACGTTGTCGTTCGCGGCGCCGAGAAACTGCGTCCAGAAGAATGGCGCGAAGCGGCGCTGGCCCAGCAGGGCGAACTGGTTGGGGTGTTCGGTGCTCATGGCTGCACGCGTTGCGGAGGCTGGGACAGGCCGGCGCGGGGCAGCCAGGCGAACATCGAATCGACCGTGACGGTGTCGATGTGCCGGGTCATGCGCCGCGCGGTGGGATGGTCGTCGAAGGCGATGTTGGCCTGCGTCATGCGCCCGCCCAGGCGGGTCAGCGCGGAGAGGTGCAGGTCGGTCGGCTCGTAACCCTGCGTCTTCAGCCAGCCCTGCGCGTCACGGCGGCTGCCGATGTTGGGCGCCGCGGCGCCGGCCAGTGTTTCCAGCACCCACTGGTTGCTCTGCTGGTAGGTGGTGCCGAAGGCATAGGCCACCATGCTGTAGCGACGTTCATCGAAGCGCTGCGCGCGGGCGTTGTCGGCCAGCAGCGGCAGCAGCGCCTGCTGCAACTCGGGCTTGAGCACGACGAAGGCGGCGTCGTAGCGGTGGGGCTGGTCCAGGAAGAACTCGCCGAGGCCCTGGCGGTAGAGCGCGGCCTGGTCGCTGCCGCAGTGGTTGAGCTTGTGCAGCACGCGCCAGGCGCCGGCAGCCTCGTCCTTGTAGACGAAGCCGAGGTGCGACCACTTCAGGCCGTACTTGGACAGATCCTGCCCGGCGCGGGCCAGGATGGCCACGCGCGCGCCGCTTGCATCCAGGTCGCGCATCGTGCGCTCGGCGAGCTTGAGCCCCTGCTCGACCTGGGCGGTGGACTGCGGCTTCTCCTCGCACGGGCGGCCGGCATGGGCGGCGGCGGCCAGCGCGATCAGCGCAGCGGCGAGCGCCCGCTTCAACGGCTCACCCGCTCGTTGTGCATCAGCGCCTTGCCGATCTCGTTCGGGATGAAGGCGATGACGCGGCCGGCGGCCGAGAGCACGGTGCCCGCACCGATCACCGACACCACGACCGCCGCGCCGGCCGACACGGCGGCGCCTTCGGCCAGCTTGCCGGCGGTGCGCAGGCTGATGCGCACGCCGTCGGACGCCCGCTCCAGCACCCAGACCGTGGCATCGCCGACGATCTCGACGCTGATGACCGTCAGCGC
>SEEY01000194.1 GCA_004211235.1 Rubrivivax sp. | reverse complement strand
GCCCAGTTCCAGCACGCGGTTGATGCCGTCCTTCTTGCGCGCCAGCGTCCAGTGCTTGCCGCCACGTTCCAGCCCGCGGACGAGTCGCTCGATGGCCTGCACCAGCGCCTCGGCCTGGGCGGCGGGGCCGGCTTCGTCCAGCAGCTTGTCGACCTGGCGCTGCAGTTCCTCGTAACGCTGTTCGCGCAGGGACGCCTGCAGGTCCTGCCGCGCGCTGCCGGAGGGCAGGGCGAGGCTGATGAGCTTGGCCAACAGCTGCTGCGCACGTTCGGGCACGGCGCCGTTTGCACCGTTGGCGGCACTTGCCGGCTCGCCGCCCGCCTCGATGGCATAGGCGCGCGAATAGTTCTCGGGCGTCGGCTCCAGCCGGGCCTGGGCCAGGCGTTGCAGCGCCGCCTTGGCGAGTTGCGCCGGGGGCAGCTGCGAGCGCATCAGCGTTGGCCGCGCGAAAGGTCGCTGCCGCCGTCAGCCTGCGTGATCCACGGTGCCTTGCGCGGCAGCACGGTCTGGGCGATCCAGCGCTCCAGCTCGTCCGGCGGCAGCGCCTTGCTGAACAGGAAGCCCTGCATCAGCGAGCAGCCCAGGCGGTGCAGCACTTCCATCTGGCGCAGCGTCTCCACGCCCTCGGCGATGACGCGCAGTCCGAGCGCCCGGGCCAGCGCGATGATGGCCGTGACGACCGCGGAGCTTTGCGGCGTGATGCCGAGATCGCGCACAAAGGTGCGGTCGATCTTGACCTCGGAGATCGGCAGCGTGGTCAGGTAGGCGAGCGAGGAATAGCCGGTGCCGAAGTCGTCGATGGAGATCTCGACGCCCACTTCGTTGAGCCGGTGCAGAGACGGGATGACGTTCTGCAGGTCCTTCATCAGGTTGTTCTCGGTGATCTCGAGCTGGATGGACCGGTGCGGCACGCCATAGGCGCTGACGCACTGATGGATGTGCTCGACGAGATCGGTGCGCTCGAACAATCTGCTAGGGAGATTGACGGCAATGGAATCGGCAAAGCCGAACTGCAGCGACCACAGCTTGGCCTGGCGCGCCGCTTCCTTCAGCGCCCATTCGGACAGCGGCACGATCAGGCCGGTTTCCTCGGCCAGCGGAATGAAGTCGGCCGGCGGCACCAGCACATTGCCGCGCTGCCAGCGCATCAGCGCCTCGGCACCCACCATGCGGGCGGCGCGCACGTCGATCTTGGGCTGGTAGTGCAGCACGATCTCGTTGCGCTCCAGCGCCTTGTGCAGCGCGGACTCCAGCTCCAGCTTCTGCTTGCCGTGGCCGGCGAGCTGCGGCGAGTACACGGCCGAGGCGTTGCGGCCCTGGCTCTTGACGGCATACATCGCCACGTCCGAATTGCGCAGCAGGTCGGCCATGCTCTGGCCGTCGCGCGGGTAGATGGCAATGCCGACGCTGGCCGTGACGAAGCATTCCTGCCCGCCGACGAAGATCGGTTCGCGCAGCGCATCCAGCACGCGTTGCGCCACGCGCTCGGCGTCGCGCTCATCGGCCACCTCGGGCAGCAGCGCCACGAACTCGTCGCCGCCCAGGCGGCCGACGGCCTCCAGGCCGCGGTGGCTGCGGTTGCCCAGGCCTTCGAGCACGCCTTCCATGATCTGGTCGGAGTGACGCACGCAGCTGCGCAGGCGCCGGCCGACCTCGATCAGCAACTCGTCGCCGGCCGCATGACCCAGCGTGTCGTTGATGACCTTGAAGCGGTCCAGGTCGATCAGCAGCAGGCCCACTTCATGTCCGCCGCGGCGTGCGCTCTCGATGGCGCGCTCGACCCGCCAGATCAGCTGGCGGCGGTTGGGCAGGCCGGTGAGGGCATCGAAATGCGCCAACTGGCGGATGCGGTCTTCGGCCTGGCGGCGATCGGTGACGTCTTGCAGGATGCCGGTGTAGCCGTGCACGCCGCCCTGCTCATTGAACTCGGGCTCGGCCTCGATGTGCACGACGCGCTGACGGCCGTCGGGCAGCGTCAGCGGCAGGTCGGTGATGAGCACCGAGGTGTGCGCGACGACGTCGCGCAGCAGGCGCAGGAACACATGCCGGTCGTCGCCCGGCACCATGCGCATGACGCTGATGAAGTCCAGCCGGTCCTGCGGGCCGCGGCCGAACACGCGCAGGCCCTCGGCCGAGATGGCGAAGCTGCCCGCCACGTCGCGCTTCCATTCGAAGCTGCCCATGCGCGCCAGATCCTGGGCGCGTGCGAGCTTGGCCTTGCTGCGCTCCAGCTCGTGGCGGGTGCGCGAGCTGCGCAGCAGGTAGCGCAGCCGGCCGTCGAGCAGGCTCCACTGCGGTGACTTGACGAAGAAGTCGGTCGCACCGGCCTGGTAGGCGCGGTTGATGGAGGCCTCGTCGTCCAGGCCCGTGAGCATCAGCACGGGCAGCGACTCGAAACCGGGCGTGGCGCGCAGCAGCGCGCAGGTCTCGAAGCCATCGAGCTCCGGCATGAGTGCGTCCAGCACGACGACGTCCGGTGCGCGCAGGGACAGCTGCGCAAGCGCTTCGCTGCCGCTGGGCGCCTCGGTGACTTCGAAGCCCCGCTCGCGCAGCGCTGCGGCGGTCAGCAGCAGATTGACCTCGTCGTCATCGACCAGCAGCACGCGGGGCCGCGAGGGCAGGTCGTCGAGGTCTTGACCGGTGGGCAGCATGGCGGGCCTCAGAGCAGCGCGGCGAGTGCCACGCGTACCTGTTGGATGTCGTCGAGCATACCGTCCAGCTGTTGCGCTAGGCCGTCAGTCCGGCCATCGCGCGCCAGGGCTTCGATGTCGGCGCAGCGTTGGGACAGTGCCATGGCGCCGAGGCTGGCGGACGAGGACTTCAGCGTGTGGCTCACGTGGCGGATGACGGTGAGGTCCGGGGTGGGGGTCGATCGAGCTCGGGCCAGGTCGGGCAGCAGTCGCTCCAGCGAACTGGAGAAGGCCGCCACCACGCGTTCCAGCAGCTTGTTGCCACCGCCTGGATCAAGCTCGCGCAGGCGACGGATCGCCTCGGAATCGAGCTGGGCTGCAGAAGGTGGGGCAGTCATGAAAGCGGGCACAGGTATCCCGCAAATGTAGCTCGCCCAGGGTGGGGGGCAGCCGCGAAGAAGTGCACGGAATCCACGCTGCAAACGCAATCGTGCATATGCACCTTGAATCTGCATGGCGAAGCGTTGCTCCCGCGTCGCACTGGCTCGTCGGGGTCATCCCGATGGGCCTGGCTGGCGGGGTTTTGCGGCAGGTCCGCTGCCTACAATGCCGAGCATGAAGAGCTTCAGCGACGACAGCGCGCTACCGCGCCGCCTGGAGCGGCGCCTGCCGATGCGGATGTTGGTGCTCGGTCTGGCAGGGGCGTGCCTGCTGCTCCTGCTGCTCGGCACGGGAGTCGTGCTGGCGCTCATCCGGGTCTGGGGCGGCGAGGTGGGACTCGTGCATGCGGCCCTCGTCCTAACCGCTTTCTTTACTGGCATGCTGTTGCTCATTGCCGCCGCGCTGGGTTGGCATGCCGGTGTGCGCCTGACGCGCCAGCGACTTGCCGAACCCCTGCGCGACGTGCGCCATCAGCTGCTGATGCAGGCGCAGCTGCAGCGCGACTGGCAGTGGGCCACGGATGCGACCCACCACCTGGTGCGCTGGCAGGCGCCGCAGGGCGCGCCGGCCTCGAGCTGGGTGGGTGCCGGCGCCAGCACGCAATTGCTGTGGGAGCGTTTCGAGGCCACACAGCCGGCCGCCGAACTGCGCGGGCGGCTCTATGCCCATCAGGCCTTTGCCGACCTGGCTCTGGCGGCCGCGGACGGCGATACCCGCTGGTGCCTGCGCGGCCTGCCCTGCATCGACAGCCAGGGACACTTCTCGGGTTATGTCGGCACGGCCAGGCCGCAGGAAGCGGCGCCCGCCCTGCCTGCAACACCGACAGCGCCTGACCTCGCTGCCGAGCATGAATCCTTCAGCTACACCGTGTCCCACGACCTGCGCGCGCCGCTGCGTGTCGTCGAGGGCTTCGCGCGCATCCTGAAGGAGGACTACGGCGGCCGCCTCGACCGTGTCGGCAATGATCACCTCGACCGCGTCATGAGTGCCAGCGCGCGCATGAACAGCATGATCGACGCGCTGCTGTCGCTGAGCCAGCTGTCCACGCGGCCGCTGGCGCGCCAGCCGGTCAACCTGTCGCAGCAGGCCGGTTATGTGATGGAAGAGATCAAGCGCTCGGCACCGCTGCGCGAACTGGTGCTGGACATCGAGCCCGGGCTGACCGTGCAGGGCGACCCGACGCTGCTGCGCATGGTGCTGGAGAACCTGCTGGGCAACGCCTGGAAGTACAGCGCCAAGGTGCCTTGCACCGAGATCCGCTTCTGCAGCATCGAGCAGGGTGGCCGGCGCGTGTTCGTGGTGTCGGACAACGGCGCCGGCTTCGACATGCGCTTTGCAGAGCGGTTGTTCGGCGTGTTCCAGCGCCTGCACAGCGCCAGCGACTTCCAGGGCACGGGCGTCGGCCTGGCGCTGGTGCGGCGCATCGTGCGCCGCCATGGTGGCGACATCTGGGCCGAGTCGGCCGTCGGCGAAGGCTCGCGGTTCTATTTCACCCTGAACTGAATCAGGCCTTCTGCCCGGGCCTCGCCAGCAACTCCACAGCATCGACGACGCGCCTTGCCTGCTCGGGCAGGCTGTGGGCGTCGGCTGCGGCCAGGCTCATCAGGCGGGAGAGGGCTTCGTCGCGGGGCAGGGAAAAGCGGTGCATCAACACGCCGACGGCCAGCGCCGTCGGGTCGAGCAGCGTGGGCAGCTCAGAGGGCGGTGCGGCCGGGGTTGCGGCCGGGGCCGCAACCGGCGCCGGGGCTGAGCGGGCGAAGGCGGCTTCCACCGCGGGCACGATCTGCGAGATGTCCAGCGGCTTGACGAGATAGGCCACGGCGCCAAGCTCCTTGACCTTGGCCACCGTCGCTTCATCCGCGAAGGCGCTCAGGAACATGAAGGGCGTCTGCAGGAATTCGCGCAGATAGGCCGCCACGTCGAAGCCGGTCAGGCCTTCCATGCGGATGTCGAGCAGGGCCAGTTCCGGTCGGTGTTCGCGGGCGAGCAGGATGGCGTCGTCGCCGTTGTCGGCGTCGATGACCTCGAAGCCGGCCTGCGTGAGCCCGTAGCTCAGCGTCGCCAGTACCAGTCTGTCGTCATCGACGACCAGGATCTTGCCCTTGCTCACCGTGCCCCTCTATCCAGAACTTGGTTTTATGGCCGGATTGTGAACCACGCTGGGCGGAACGAGCTCCAGCCGGCAGACGACGTCGCCTGCGAGCTGTTCCAGGCTGAGGATGGCGCTGCGCCGCGGCAGCAGCGCGCGCACGAGGCCGAGGCCCGAGACGCCGCTCTTCACGTTCGGCAGTGCAAAGCCTTCCGGCAGGCGGCCGGGGTTGGCGATCTCGACGGTCACGCCGGCGGTGTCGCAGATCAGCTGGCAGCGCACCTGGGCGCCGTCGCTGTGCTTGAGCGCATTGCCCAGCAGCTCGTTGAGGCTGAGCGCGATCGGGATGGCCTCGGCCTCGGGCAGGCACCAGTCTTCCATCAGCGCGCCGCCCTCGGCGGCCGTCGTGATGACGCGGCCCTGCTGGCGCTGCACCGAGCCGACGATGGCGTCGAAGACGCGCTTGAGCACCAGGGGCCCAGTCGCGCCGACCTGCAGGCCGTAGACCTGGGCGATGGCCTGCACCTGGCCGACCGCCTCCTTCAGCACACCCGCCACCTCCGGCCGGCGCACGGCGATCTGCTGCAGCAGGCCGGCCACGCCCTGCAGGTTGTTCTTGATGCGGTGATGCACTTCGCGCACCAGCAGCTCGCGCTGGGAGATGGCCGCCTGCAGCCGCGCGGCTTCGGCGGCGCGGTGCTCGGTCACGTCGCTGGCGACCAGCAGCAGCAGCTCGGGTGCGTCGTCGCCGCCGACGCCGGCGAGATGCAGCAGCCGCGTGTCCCAGACGCGGGCGGTCGGGCCCGCCGACAGCCGGTACTCACGCTGCACGACGGCCAGCGACGTTAGCGCCTCGCGCATGTCGGCGGCCACCTGCTCGCCGTGCTCGGCGCCGAACAGCGCGGCCGGCCCGCCGCCGAGCAGCTGCGTCTCGGGGCGACCGGCCATGGCGGCGGCCGCCTGGTTGAGCTTGACGATGCGCAGCGTCTGGGCCTCGTGCAGGCTGATGGCCATGGGCGCGGCCTCGATGATGCGGGCCAGCGAGGCCTGGGCCTGCCGGCTCTGCGCCTCGGCCTGGCGGCGGCGGTCGATGTCGAGCAGCGCATAGGTGGTCTGCTGCGTCACCTTGCCCGGGCCGTCCTCGCGCGGCGTCTGCACGGCGTTGCCGATGACCCAGAACTCGCGGCCATCGCGGCCGCGCAGCCGGCACTCGAAGACGTCGGTGCCCGGCTCGGTGTGGAAGGCGTGACCGTCGTCCTCGGGCGCGAGCACGCCCATGGGCTGGCCGAGCACGTCCTCCAGCTCGCAGCCGAACATGCGGCGCGCCGAGCGGTTCATCCATTCGATGCCGTCGGGGCCGACCGTGACGATGCCGACGAGCACCGAGTCCAGCACGGCACGTTCACTCTCGGCGCGCAGCATGAGCGCGTTCTCGGCCTGGGCCTGGGCGGTCACGTCCAGCGTGACCACGGACGTTGACCGCCGGCCACCGGCCAGCAGCGCTGGTGCGACGCGCGTCAGCAACCAGCGGCGGCCGAGTTCGGGATGGCGCACGGCGTAGCGCACTTCGACGGCATCGCCCTTCTTCAGCGCCCGTTGCAGCCGCTCGAACTCGGGCAGCGAGCCGGGCTCGACGATCTCGCGGTTGATGCCCTGCAGCGAGCCGACCGGCTGCTTGGCGCCGGTCTTGAACGGCGAACCCTTGCGATGCGACTTGAGCCAGCCGGCTTCGGGCTGGAAGGTCGCCAGACCGACAGCGGCGGTGTCCATCAGCGCGTCGAGCTGCTGGTGGGCCAGGTCGCGCTCATGTTCGGTGCTCTGGTCTTCCAGCAGGGCCAGCAACAGCGTGCGGCCGTCATGGCGCCACAGGCGCAGCCGCGCCTGCAGCCAGCGTTGCCGGCCCTGCGGGTCGACGAACTCGGCTTCGGTGACAAGCGGCGGGTCCTGCAGGCGCTGGGCCGTCAGCGCCGGCAGCGGCGCGCCGCGGTGCCAGCCGAGCAGCGCCTGCAGCAGG
>SEEY01000193.1 GCA_004211235.1 Rubrivivax sp. | reverse complement strand
GTATTTCGAGGCGCGGGCACAACGTTTTCTCGTGGAAGTACCCCTCATGCGTTCCTTTGCACTGGCGCCCGTCGCGGCCGCCTGCCTGTCCGTTTTCGTCTCCGCCGCCCACGCCGACCCGGCGGAATCCCTCGACAAGGTCGTCGTCACCGGCAACCCGCTGAAGAGCCAGGTGCTGGCCCAGCCCAGCGATTCGCTGTCCGGCGACCAGCTCGTGCTGACCCGCGCCGCCACTCTCGGCGACACGCTGCAGGGTCTGCCCGGCGTGGCCGCCACCAACTTCGGCCCCAACGCCAGCCGGCCCAGCATCCGCGGTCTGGACGGCGACCGCGTGCGCATCCTCAGCAACTCCGGCGCTTCGGTGGATGCGTCCAACCTGAGCTTCGACCATGGCGTGGCCATTGACCCGCTGGTCATCGACAAGGTCGAGGTGCTGCGCGGCGCGGCGGCGCTGCTCTACGGCGGCAATGCGGTGGGCGGCGTCGTCAACACGCTGGACAACCGCATCCCTCGCGGGCTGCTGACCGGCGTCAGCGGTGCGGCCGAAGTGCGCTTCGGCGGCGCCAGCAACGACAAGAGCGGTGCCGTCGTGCTGGATGGCGGCAGCGGCGAGGCCCACGCCGGTTTCGGCTGGCACGTTGACCTGGCCGGCCGCGACGCCGACGACCAGCGTGCGCCGCGCTTCTCCAGTCCGACCGACGACGGGTCCGAGAGCCGCAGCAGCGTGCGCAACTCCGCCGCTCGCAGCCATGGCGGCGCGGTGGGTGGCTCGGTGTTCTTCCAGGGCGGCTACGCCGGCGTGTCGGTGGACGATTTCCACACCGATTACGGCACCACGGCCGAGGCCGACGTGACCATCCGCATGCAGCGCCAGCGCATCGCCACGGCGGGTGAATGGGCGGCGGCCGATGGCCCCATCCACCGCGTCAGCTGGCAGCTGAGCCGCAACCGCTACGAGCACCAGGAAGTGGAGGGCTCGGGCGAGGTCGGCACGACCTTCAAGAGCCGCGGCACCGACGGGAGACTGGAGCTGGAACATGCTGCCATCGGCCCGCTGAAGGGCATCGTCGGCCTGCAGACCGAGGCGCTGGACTTCTCGGCGCTCGGCGAGGAGGCCTTCGTGCCGAACACGCGCACGCGCACCACCGGCGTCTTCGTGCTGGAGCAGGCCAAACTAGCCGGCGTCGACTGGTCGGCCGGCGCGCGCACCGAGCGCGTGACGGTCGACTCCGACGGCGGCGACCGTTTCGGTGCCGCGCAGTCGCGGCGCTTCAGCCCGGTGAGCCTGGCACTCAGCGGTGTGCTGCCGCTGGACAAGGCCTGGAGCCTGAGCGCCAACCTGAACCGCACCCAACGCGCACCGGCCTACTACGAGCTGTTCGCCAACGGCCTGCATGTGGCCAGCGCCGCCTTCGAGCGTGGCGACGACCGCCTCGGCCTGGAGCGCTCCAAGGGGGCAGACATCGGCCTGAAGTGGGAGGGCGAGCAGAGCCATGTGCACGTCAACGTCTACGAGACGCGTTTCGCCAGCTACATCGCCTTGCAGGCGACCGGTGAAACGGCGGACAACGACGGGCAGGCGGTACCGGTCTACAGCTTCCAGGCCGTGCCCGCGCGGCTGCGCGGCGTGGAGCTGGAGGGCCGCTGGCAGGCCCACCCGGCCGTGGCACTTCTGGCGCAGCTGGACACCGTGCGGGGCGACAACCGCGCCACGGGCGAACCGCTGCCCCGCTTGGCGCCGCTGCGCGCCATGTTGGGGCTGGAGGCCCGGCAGGGCGCATGGTCGGGCCGGCTGGAATGGCGCGGCGCCGCGCGCCAGACCCGGGTGGCAGCGTTCGACACCCCCACGCCCGGCTACGGCACGGTGCGCCTCAGCGTTGCGCGCCAGCTCCGCTGGGGCCAGACCGATGCGCTCTGGTACCTGAAGCTGGACAACCTCGGCAACAAGCTGGCCTACAACGCCACCGCCGTGCCCACCATCCGCGACCTGTCGCCCCAGGCGGGACGGTCGGCGCAGACCGGGTTGCAGGTCCGGTTCTGACGACCCCTCGGCGGGCCTCGCCCGCCCGCCCGCCGAGCGCTTGTGGAAACTTGGGGCGGCCGGGCGTCGCCAGCCTGTATAACCCTGGTGCCCTGGCGCCACCGCTCCGGGCCCACTGCACCGGAGCAGTGCCCGGGCGCACCAGAAACCGCTGTCCTACGTGGGCGCGGAATTTGCGTCGGTGCCTGTGAGAGGAGCAACGATGCAGACCGCCTTCGATGAAATGAATGCCGCGGGGGGCCAGCCCACCCGCGCCCACTACGAGGCCTATGCCCGCTGGCTGGCGGAGCAGCCCGAGTCGCTGATGCGCGAACGGCGCGAGCAGGCAGAGCTGATCTTCCGGCGTGTCGGCATCACCTTCGCGGTCTATGGCGACAAGGATTCCGGGGAGGGCACCGAGCGGCTGATCCCCTTCGACCTGATCCCGCGCGTCATCCCGCACGGCGAATGGACGTCGATGCAGGCCGGCCTGGCCCAGCGGGTAACGGCGCTGAACCGCTTCATCCACGACGTCTATCACGACCAGGAAATCCTCAAGGCCGGCATCGTGCCCGCCGACGAGATCCTGAAGAACGCGCAGTTCCGCCCCGAGATGATGGGCGTGGACGTGCCGGGCAATGTCTACAGCCACATCTCCGGCGTCGACATCGTGCGCGCCGGCAATGCCGACGGTTCGGGCGACTACTACGTGCTGGAAGACAACCTGCGTGTGCCGAGCGGCGTGAGCTACATGCTCGAGAACCGCAAGATGATGATGCGGCTGTTCCCGGAGCTGTTCGTCAGCCACCGCATCGCGCCGGTGGCGCACTACCCCGACCTGCTGCTCGACACGTTGCGCAGCGTGGCGCCTTCCGGTGTATCGGACCCCACCGTCGTCGTGCTCACGCCGGGCATGTACAACTCGGCCTACTTCGAACACGCCTTCCTGGCGCAGCAGATGGGCGTGGAGCTGGTCGAGGGCCAGGACCTGTTCGTCGACGGCGGCTTCGTCTACATGCGCACCACGCGCGGCGCCAAGCGCGTCGACGTGATCTACCGCCGCCTGGACGACGACTTCCTCGACCCGCAGGTCTTCCGGTCGGACTCGCAGCTCGGCTGCGCCGGGCTGGTCAATGCCTACAAGGCTGGCAAGGTGACGCTGTCCAACGCCATCGGCACGGGCATCGCGGACGACAAGTCCATCTACCCCTATGTGCCGAAGATGATCGAGTTCTACCTCGGCGAGAAGCCCATCCTGCAGAACGTGCCCACCTACGTCTGCCGCGACAAGGACGACCTGGCCTACACGCTGGCCCATCTGGGCGAACTGGTCGTCAAGGAGGTGCACGGCGCCGGCGGTTACGGCATGCTCGTCGGCCCGGCGGCCACGAAGGACGAGATCGAGTCCTTCCGAGCGCGGCTCGTCGCCAACCCGGGCAACTACATCGCCCAGCCGACGCTGTCGCTGTCGAGCTGCCCGACCTTCGTCGAGAGCGGCGTGGCGCCGCGGCACATCGATCTGCGACCCTTCGTGCTGTCGGGCTCGACGGTGCGCATGGTGCCCGGCGGGCTGACACGGGTGGCGCTGAAGGAGGGCTCCCTGGTGGTGAACAGCAGCCAGGGCGGTGGCACCAAGGACACCTGGGTTCTTGAGGACTGAGGGAGACAAACAGATGCAATCAAGAACCGCTGACCATCTCTTCTGGCTGAGCCTGTCTATCGAAAGAGCCGGTCAAGCGCGCAGCGCTTGTGGCGAAGCCAGAACACGGCAGAGCGCGTCAGCGCGGGCGGTGTTCTCGGCCAACGAAGGGGAGTCGAAGCATGCTGTCTAGGACCGCTGACCATCTCTTTTGGCTGAGCCGCTACATCGAGCGGGCCGAGAACACCGCTCGGATGCTCGACATCGCCTACCAGACGTCCCTGCAGCCGCAGTCCGCCGAGGAGTCCGAGCAGACCTGGCGCAGCCTCGTGTCCATCTCCGAGCTGAACGGCCTGTTCGGCACCAAGTACTCGGCCATCAATGCCCGCAACGTCATGGAGTTCATGGTGGCGGACGAGAGCAACCAGTCGTCCATCTTCAACTGCCTGCGCGCCGCCCGCGAGAACTCGCGGGCCGTGCGCGGCGCGTTGACGACCGAGGTCTGGGAGACGATGAACCAGACCTGGCTGGAGTTCCGCCGTCTGCTGCAGGACGGCCTGCTGGCGCGCGACCCGTCCCAGCTCTTCGAATGGGTCAAGTACCGCAGCCATCTGTCGCGCGGCGTGACGGTCGGCACCATGCTGCAGGACGAGGCCTTCCACTTCATCCGCATCGGCTCCTTCCTGGAGCGGGCCGACAACACGGCGCGGCTGCTCGACGTGAAGTTCTATCGCCAGGAGCAGTCCCAGGGCGAGCACGACGCGGCGCGCGACTTCTACTACTGGTCGGCCGTGCTGCGCTCGGTCTCGGGGTTCGAGATCTACCGCAAGGTCTACAGCAATGTCATCCAGCCGGACAAGGTGGCCGAGCTGCTGATCCTGCGGCCGGACATGCCGCGCTCGATGTCGCACTGCGTGACGCGCATGCTGGCCAACCTGAAGCGCGTGGCCAATGCCCAGTCGGCCGAGACGCTGCGGCGTGTCGGCCGGCTGGAGGCGGAGCTGTCCTTCGCGCGCATCGACGAGATCCAGGCCAAGGGCCTGCATCCCTTCCTCGACGGCTTTCTTGCCGAGGTCGCGGATCTCGGGGCAGCCATCAGCCGCGACTTCCTGGTTCCGTCGACCTGACGCTGCACTTTTCGCATGGGCCCGCGATCAACCCTTTTTCTGGAACGAGCATCGGCCCACAGGCGCGGTGAAACATCCACATGAGCATCCACGTCGCCCTCAAACACGTCACGCGCTACAAGTACGACCGGCCGGTCAGCCTCGGCCCGCAGGTCGTCCGCCTGCGGCCTGCGCCGCACTGCCGCACACCGGTGCTGGCCTATTCCCTCAGCATCGAGCCCAAGACCCACTTCCTGAACTGGCAGCAGGACCCGTTCGCCAATTACCTGGCGCGGCTGGTCTTTCCGGAGAAGACGACCGAGTTCACGGTGACGGTCGACCTCGTCGCCGAGATGGCGGTCTACAACCCGTTCGACTTCTTCCTCGAAGCGCACGCGCAGAAGTTCCCGTTCGAGTACGACGAAGCGCAGAAGGTCGAACTGGCACCTTATCTTCAGGTCGACCCGCCGACGCCGCTGCTGGCCGCCTTCGTGGCCGAGGTGCCACGCACGCCGCGGCCCACCAATGACTTCCTGGTCGAGATCAACCGCAAGGTGCAGGCCGGCGTCTCCTACCTGATCCGCCTGGAGCCCGGCGTGCAGACGCCCGAGGAGACGCTGGAGAAGGCGTCCGGCTCCTGCCGCGACTCCGGCTGGCTGCTGGTGCAGCTGCTGCGCCACCTGGGCCTCGCCGCGCGCTTCGTGTCGGGCTACCTGATCCAGCTCACGCCCGACGAGAAGGCCCTCGACGGCCCGAGCGGCACCGAGGTCGACTTCACCGACTTGCATGCCTGGTGCGAGGTCTACCTGCCCGGCGCCGGCTGGATCGGCCTGGACCCGACGTCCGGCCTGCTCGCCGGCGAAGGCCACATCCCGCTGGCCGCCACGCCCACGCCCAGCAGTGCGGCGCCCATCAGTGGCGGCGTCGACAAGAGCGAGGTCGAGTTCGAGCACGAGATGGGCGTCACGCGCATCTACGAGTCGCCCCGCGTCACCAAGCCCTACAGCGACGAGCAGTGGGCCGAGGTGCTCCAGCTCGGCGAGCAGGTCGACCGCGAACTCATGGCCGGCGATGTGCGGCTGACGATGGGCGGCGAGCCGACCTTCGTCGCCGTGCAGGACCGCGATGCCGCGGAATGGAACACCGATGCGCTCGGGCCCACGAAGCGTCTGTACGCCCAGCAACTCACGCACCGCCTGCGCGACGAATACGGCCAGGGCGGCTTCCTGCATTTCGGCCAGGGCAAGTGGTATCCGGGCGAGCAACTGCCGCGCTGGGCGCTGTCCATCTACTGGCGCGCGGATGGCCAACCCTGCTGGCGCAACCCCGACTGGTTCGCCGACGAGCGCGCGACCCATGCGTACACGAGCGACGACGCCAAGACCTTCATGGCCGCGCTGACGCGTCGCCTGGGCGTGACGGACAGCCACGTGCAGCCCGGCTACGAGGACACCTTCTACTACCTGTGGCGCGAGCGCCGCCTGCCCGTCAACGTCGACCCCTTCGACTCGCGGCTGGACGACGAGATGGAGCGCGCCCGCCTGCGCCGCATCTACGAACAGGGCCTGGATCACGCCGTCGGCTATGCGCTGCCGCTCAGCCGCAGCGAGGAAGCGCCGCCACTGGGCGGCAACCGCTGGCAGACGGGGCCGTGGTACTTCCGCGGCGAACGGCTCTACCTCTTCCCGGGTGACTCGCCGATGGGCTGGCGCCTGCCGCTGGACTCGCTGCCCTGGGTCAGCAAGGGCGACTTCCCGCACCTGATCGAGCAGGACCCGTTTGCGCCGCGCGGCATGCTGCCCGCGGCCGCGGCACTCCGCGCGCAGACCATGGGCATGACGACCACGCCCAAGGCGGCCAGTTCGCTGCACGCCGGCCCGGCCACGGCGGGCGCCGCGTCGGCTGCGGCCGGGACCGCCGGCGGCACTGCAGCAGCGCCTGGCAGCGACGTCGCGGCGGGCGCACCGGCCCGCTTCGAGAGCGCCCGCAACCTGACGCGCACGGCCCTGTGCGTCGAGGCCCGCGACCCGCGCCGCGCCAACGGCCCCAAGGCCGAGCGCCAGGGCGAGGCGAGCAGCGTGCTCTACGTCTTCATGCCGCCGCTCGAGAAGCTGGAGCACTACCTGGAGCTGCTTGCGGCCGTCGAGACGGCCTGCGAGGACACCGGCTTCAAGATCGTGCTGGAAGGCTACCCGCCGCCGCGCGACCCGCGCCTGAAGCTGCTGCAGGTCACGCCCGACCCCGGCGTCATCGAGGTCAACATCCACCCGGCGCAGAACTGGGGCGAGCTGGTGGCCAACACCGAGTTCCTCTACGAGGCTGCGCGCCTGACGCGGCTGTCCAGCGAGAAGTTCATGATGGACGGCCGCCACAGCGGCACGGGCGGCGGCAACCACTTCGTGCTGGGTGGTGC
>SEEY01000192.1 GCA_004211235.1 Rubrivivax sp. | reverse complement strand
GCGATGGACCCGCACGATCCCAAAGGGTTGCAGGCGCTGCAAACGCTGTTCGAGCATGAGCTGCAGCTGGGGCAGGACATGCCGTACCGGCAGATCGGGGCACGGGTGCTGGTGCGGCTGGAGCATGAGTCGCAGCCGGTGGCGGTGAGGGTGTGGGAAGGGCTGCGGCGGTTGTTCTTGTCGCACTTTCAGTTATGAGGTTGCGGGTCTTTGGTTTGCTGGGTCGAGTGAGGCACGCCTCGGTACCCCTGCGTTTTGCCGAATGTGGTGCCGGGTGCCGCGCCCGGCGGCGCGGTAACTTTCTTCTGCGGGGCCAGAAGAAAGTCACCAAAGAAGAGGCCCTGAATCCGCACTCCAGCGGGGCGACGCGCTTGGCAGCGGATCGTGCACAGACGCGAACCGCTGCGCTCTCGCTGCTGTCCTTGTCACCAGCGCCGGTCATCGCACCACCTGCCCGCTTAACGCGCGGCTGCACGCCGTGCTCACGAGCAATGCAAAGAGAGCGTCGCTCGGGCGACGCGACCGTCGCGCAACATCCACCGGGGCGTCGCCCCAGCGACGCGCTATTCCCTGGTGAGTTCGGCGTGCAGCCGACGTTAAGCGGCGTGAAGCGGGCGCCATGGCAATCGTCACAAGGACAGCAGCGAGAGCGCAGCGGTTCGCGTCTGCCCGCAACGCCGGTGAAGGTTTTCGCGCGCCGCTGCTGGCGGCGCCGCGGTCGCGTGCGGTTCAGCGCCTCTTCTTTGGTGACTTTCTTCTGGCGCCGCAGAAGAAAGTTACCCGCCCGCCGGGGCGGACTCCCGGCACCACATTCAGCAAGACGCAGGAGTACCGAGGCGTGTCTCCCTCGCCCCAGCAGATTCCCAGGGCGGCAGCCATGACCGCCGCCACGCTTCCGCTGGACATCGGCGAATCCCTCGCCCACGGCATCTTCCCCGAGCGCCGGGACATCGACGAGCCCGTGCACGACCGCTTTGCACGCGGCGTTATCTGGCGCCTCAAACGCCGTCTGATCCCCGCCGTCCCCACGCTCCGCGCGATGGCCAAGGCGGCCGCAGAACTCGAAGCCGAGATCAAGCAGCAAACAGACCAGGAGCTGCGCCGCCGCCTGTTCAAGGCCGCCCCCGCCGCCGTCCAGGCCGGCAAGGCCCAGGGCCTCGCCGAAGTCATGGCCATCGTCCGCGAAGGCGCTGGCCGAGCGCTGAACAAGCGCCCCTTCGACACCCAGCTCATGGGCGCCGCCGTCCTCCTCGAAGGCCGCCTCGCCGAAATGCAGACGGGCGAAGGAAAAACGCTCACGGCAGGCTTGGCCGCAGCCATCGCCGGCGCGGCCGGCCTGCCGACCCACGTCGTCACCGTCAACGACTACCTTGCCCGCCGCGACTGCGAGCTGATGCAGCCGCTGTTCGCCTTCTTTGGCATGACGGCCGGCGTCGTCTGGGCCACGCTTGAACATGAAGCCAAGCGCGTCGCCTACCAGCGGCCCATCACCTACTGCACCAACCAGAGCCTCGTCTTCGACTACCTGCGCGACCGCGTCGCCGCCGGTGGCCGCGTCAGCCCGGCGCAGATGCAGGCCCGCGCCCTGCATGGCCGCCTGCCGCAGCCGCTGCTGCTACGCGGCCTGCACTTCGCCATCGTCGACGAGGCCGACTCCATCCTCATCGACGAGGCGCGCACGCCGCTGATCCTGTCGGAGAAACAGGGCAAGCCGCCCGATGCGACCGACTATCTGCAGGCGCTGAAGATCGCCGCGACGCTCAAGCTCGGCGAGCACTTCGGCATCGATGCCGCACGCCACAGCCTGCACTTCGAGGCCGCCGGCCTGCCCGCGGTGCGCGAAGCGGCCGAGGGGCTCGGCGGTGTCTGGGGCGTGGCGCGCGGGCGCGAGCACCTCGTCGGCCAGGCGCTGCGCGCACTGCATCTCTTCCACCGCGACCAGCACTACGTCGTCATCGACGGCACCGTGCAGATCGTCGACGAGTACACCGGCCGTGTGCTGGAAGGCCGCAGCTGGGAGGGCGGCCTGCACCAGATGATGGAGGCCAAGGAAGGGCTGGACCTGACCGAGCCGGCACGCACGCTGGCCCGCATCACCTTCCAGCGCTTCTTCGGCCGCTACCTGCGCCTGGCCGGCATGACCGGCACCGCCGCCGAGGTCGCGCCGGAGCTGAACCAGGTCTACCGGCTGGACGTCGTGAAGCTGCCGACGCACAAGCCCGACCAGCGCACGACGCGGCCCGCCCGCTTGCTGCGCACGCAGGCCGCCAAGTGGACGGCGGTTCATGAAGCCGTGGTGAATGAACTCGCCGCCGGCCGGCCCGTCCTCGTCGGCACACGCTCGGTGCGCGCCTCCGTCGCGTTGTCAGAAGAACTCGGCCCGCGCCAGGTCCACCGCGTGCTGAACGCCCGGCAGGACAAGGAGGAGGCCGACATCGTCGCCGCCGCCGGCGAGCCCGGCGCCGTGACGGTGGCCACCAACATGGCCGGCCGCGGCACCGACATCCATCTCGACGACCGCGTGAAGAGCCAGGGCGGCCTGACCGTGCTGCTGACCGAGTTCCACGACTCCGCCCGCATCGACCGCCAACTCGTCGGCCGCGGCGCGCGCCAGGGCGACCCTGGCGTGGCGCTGGCCATCGTCGCGCTGGACGACGAGATCTTCACCGCCCATGCCGCCACACTGCAGGCGCTGATCGGCAGGCTTTTCACCGGCCGCGACGAACTGCCCGGCTGGGCGCTCGAACTGCTGCGCCGCGCCGCGCAGGGTCACGCGGGCCGGCTGCACGCGGCCATGCGCCGGCGCACGCTCAAGGCCGACCGCCAGCTCGACAATCTGCTCGGATTCGCCGGAAACCAGATATGAAACTGCTCCCCGTCCTGCTGCTGTCGTCCACCGCGTTGGCCCAGGCGCCCAAGCCTGCACCCGCAGCGGCGCCGGCCGGCTACGACTGCCTCATCGAACCCAACCAGCGCATCGAGATCCGCAGCCCGGCCAATGCCCTCATCGACAAGGTGCTGGTCGAGCGCGGCAGCCATGTGCGGGCCGGCGACACGCTGGTGCTGCTGGATGGCAGCGTCGAGCGCGAGGCGCTGGCCGGGGCGCAGCAGCGCGCCGACTCCGAGGCCGAGCTGCGCGTCGCCCGCGCCCGCGCCGACTACGCCCGCGAAAAGTTCCGCCGCCGCGAGGACCTGCGCGAGCAGAACTACATCACCGCCCAGGACCGCGACGAGGCCCAGGCCGAGCTGCGCGTTGCCGAGGCCGAGCTGGCGCTGGCGGTGGACAACCGCCGCCTGGCGGGCATCGAGTCCCAGCGGCTGAACGCGGTGCTCAAGCAGCGGGCGCTGCGCGCGCCGTTCGCCGGCGTCGTCACCGACCGCCTGCAGCACCCGGGCGAGCTGGCCTTCACTGGCGAAGGTTCGCGGCCCATCCTGAAGATGGCGCAGACGAATCCGCTGCGCGTCGAGGTCGTGCTGCCGGTGGGGCTCATGGGTCAGATCAAGGCCGGCCGGGCCGCGGAGATCACGCCCGAATCGCCGCTCAAGGGCACCTGGCGCGCGCAGATCAAGGTCGTCGACAGCGTCTTCGACTCCGCCAGCGGCTCCTTCGGCGTGCGGCTGGAGCTGCCCAACCCAGCGGGCGACATTCCGGCCGGCGTGCGCTGCAAAGTCCGGTTCCTGTGAGCCCCGGCGGGGCTGCATCGATACGCACCATCCTGCCGCTGACCTTGGTCACCGGCGTCAGCATGGCGGCGCTGGACCTCTACCTGCCGGCCGTGCCGGCGCTGCAATCGGCGTTGAGCATCAGCGTGCCGCTGGCCCAGGCCACGGTGGCCGTCTACCTGGCGGGCCTCGCCGGTGCGCAACTCCTGTGGGGCGAGCTGCTGAACCGCCTCGGCCCGCGGCGCTGCCTGCAGGTCGGCCTCATGCTGCTGGCGCTGACCAGCCTGGGCTGCGCGCTGGCGCCCAACATCGAGACGCTGCTGGCCCTGCGCCTGCTGCAGGGCGTGGCGGCTGCGGCGGCCACGATCGTGGCGCCCAGCGTCGTGCGCGCCACACTGGCGGAGGCCGACGTCGTACGCGGCATCGCCGCCATTTCGATGGTGGAGGCCATCGTGCCCGCGGCGGCGCCGGTGCTGGGCACGCTGCTGCTGCGCGTGACGGACTGGCGCGGCACCTTCTGGGTGTTGATGGCCTTGTCGCTGCTGGTGCTGCCCTGGGTCGTCAGGATCGCGCCGCGCCGGCTGCCCGGGCTCGACCTCGCGCAGCACGCCAGCTACCTGGCCATCGCCCGCAACCCGCGCTTCCTGCGGCTGGCGCTGTCGCATGCGCTGTGCATGGGCGCCTTGCTGACCTTCCTGGCCAGCTCGCCGCTATTGCTCGAACACTCGCTCGGCCTGGGCGCGGCTGCCTTCGCGCTGCAGCAGGTGCTGGGCGTCGGCGCCTTCATGCTCGGCGCGACGCAGTCCGGCCGGCTGGCGGCGCGCCTGGGACATGCGCGTGTGGTGTGGCTGGGCAGCGGCGTGCAGGTGGCGGCCTGCGCGCTGGGCCTCGTCGGCGCGCTGCTGTGGGGGCAGCTGCCTTACCTGGCCGTGCTGGGCTACTGGTTCCTCTTCTGCGGCGCGCTCGCCATCCGTGGGCCGGCCAGCTTTGGCGACGCGCTGGCGCTGCCGCCGGCGCAGATGGGCCGGGCCACCGCGATGCTCGTCCTGGCGATGCTGGGCGCCGGGGCCTTCGGCACCCAGGTCGTCGCGCCCTTCATGGGCCATGCCGACAGCGCCGCGCCGCTTTTCGCGGGCGTGCTGGCCATGCTGCTGGTGAGCGCGGCGCTGGTGTGGCGCTATCCGACCGCATCGACTGTTGCTGCCTAGGGTTCCGGCCCGATGGCGCAGCGCGACGCCCGGCCCTAGCCTGGACTCTCGTCCGCCGGTGGAGCCCGCATGCCCCAGTCTTTCCAGCCATCTTCATGGCGCCTCAGCCTCCTGTCGCTGTGCGTGCTCGCCTCCTGCTCGGGCCTGCCGCTGCAGGTGGACCGCAGCGCCCGGGCACCGCGGCTGGAGGGCTATGGCCGCGTCGACCTGGCCGTCACCACGGGCACCGTCGAGGCGCGCCGACTGTTCGGCCACGGCATGGCCCAGGCCTATGCCTTCAATGAGGACGAAGCCGTGCGCAGCTTCAAGGCCGCGCTGGCCGCGGACCCCGACTGCGCGCTGTGCGCCTGGGGCGTGGCCTGGCAGCTCGGCCCCAACATCAATGCGCCCGACCGCGGTGACCTGAAGGAGGCGAAGCGCTACGTCGATCTGGCGGTGCGGCTGCGTAGCAACGCCAGCCCGCACGAGCGTGAGCTGATCGACGCCATGGCGCTGCGCTATGCGCACGACAGCCAGCGGGCCGAGGTGGCGGTGCTGACTGCGCCGGTCTGCGGTACGGGCAGCTCGGGCAAGCAGGCCGACCCGCTCGACGTGGGCTACGCCGACCGCCTGCATGCGCTGGCCGACAGCGCGCCGGATGACCCGGACCTGCTGTCCCTGTACGCCGAGGCGGAGATGGTTGCCACGCGCGGCAGCTGGTGGGACGACGACACCGGCACGCCCCGCGGGCGTATCGGCGATCTGGCCACGCGGCTGGAGGCTGCCGCGGCGCGGCACCCGCAGCACACCGGCGTCAACCACTACCTCATCCATGCCGTCGACACGCCCACGCAGGCGCGCCGGGCCGTGGCGGCGGCCGAGCGGCTGGGCGGGCTGGCGCCGCAGTCGCCGCATCTCGTGCACATGCCCTCGCACACCTTCGGCCTGCTCGGCCGCTACGCCGACGCGGCCGCCGTCAACGAGCGGGCGCTGGCGCTGGACGACGCGCGCGAAGCCGAGCTGGCGCGCCAGGGCTTCTCCTCCAGCAGCGACTGGCGCGGCCACAACGCGTCCTACCTGTGGTTCGCTTCGCTGATGCAGGGCCGCGGCGAAGCGGCGCTGGCCACCGCACGCCGTGCTGCCGCGCGCGCCGCCAAGGCGGACAGCGAGTTCAGCGAATACATCCGCAGCCGCCCGGTGCTGACGCTGATGCGCCTGGAGCAGTGGCACCCCGTGCTGGCCGAGCCGCTGCCCACGGGAGAGCGCGGCATGGCGACGGTGCTCGCCCAGCAGGCGCGGGGCGTGGCGCTGGCCCGCCTGGGCCGCGTGGCCGAGGCCCGGCAGGCGCTGGCGCTGCTGACGCCCGCGGCGGACAGGCTCGTCGCCAAGCATGCCGGCGATGACTACATGGACAAGATCGCGCGCAGCCTCGTGCAGTTGGCTCGCGCCCGGCTGGGCGCAGAGATCGCCCTGGCCGACGGCCATGCCGACGCGGCGCTGCAACTGCAGGCCGAGGGTGTGGAAGCGGCCAAGGCGGCGGACCGGATGGAGCCGCCCATGTTGGCCGCCGGCTCGCGCCTGGCTCTGGGCGACATGCAGCTGCAGGCAGCACGTTGGGGCGACGCCGAGCGGAGCTTTCGCACCGACCTGGCCGAGCATCCCACCAGCGGCTGGGCGCTGCGCGGGCTGCTGCGGTCGCTGCAGGCCCAGGGCCGGCCGGAGGCCGAACTCGCCGGCGTCCGGACCCAACTTGCCGCCAGCTTTGCGGCCGCCGATGCGGCGCTGAGACCGTAGCCTTAGGGCTTGAAGTCCAGCGCGCGAAAGGCCCGCTTGCCCTTGTCGGCGTCCTTGCAGGCCTTCCTGCCCACCATGACGCCCCCGTCGTCGCTGAGCAGCATCAGCTGGCCGTCGGGCCAGGCCAGCAGCGCCTCTGGCCGCAGCGTGCCGAGGTCGAGCTTGACGGGCGAGGGCGCGTCTGCCGGCTTGCCGCTCCAGCGGTAGATGGCGAAGCTGCCCGCGTCGGCTGGCGGCCCGGCCGCGATGACATAGCCACTGCCGACGCGCTCGATGCTGCGCACGCCGCGGCCGCCCAGGTCCAGCCGGATGGCGGCGCCGAAACGGGCCGGGCCTTTGCCCTCCACCAGTTCGGCCGGGTTCAGCAGCGGCACGAGGACAGCCCTGCCTTGCGGGATCGGGTTGCGCAGGCCGATCAGCAGGCTGCCGTCCGCGGCAGCAGCCAGTCGCTTCAGCGGTGCCAGCGCGGGTGCGGCCAGCAGGTCGGCCAGCAGCGCGGTGTAGGGCTCTCCGGTCGGCTCGACGGTCTTGCCGCGAATGTCCGTCGCGAAGAAGCGGTGGCGATCCTCGCGCAGCTTGCCGGCGCTGTTGCGGGCATGCGAGGCGATCCAGTAGATGCGGTTGCCGACCTGGGCGGCGCCTTCGAGGTCGGCCTCCTTCTTGGTCTTCAGGAACTTGTCCAGGTCCACCTCGCCGACGCGCTTCGCGTCACCGCGCCGGTAGATGCCGAGCTGGTTGTGCTCGTCGTCGGCGACGATGAAATGACGCGCAGCCAGCGCGACGGCGGCGGATGCGTCGCACAGGCCGTCATAGCGAGTCTGCGCATCGGCCGCAGCCGCCACGCAGAGCAGCAGCGCGGCCAGCGTCTTCATGCGGCCAGCGGCTCGGTGCGCCTCATCAGCCAGGCCAGCGCCGGTCCGCTTACCAGCGGTTGCAGCCGCTCCCGCACGGTGGCGTGGTAGCCGTTCAGCCAGGCGATCTCGTCGGCGCGCATCAGGCTCATGTCGATGCAGCGCGTGTCGATGGGGCACAGGGTCAGCGTCTCGAACTCGAGCATCTCGCCGAAGGCATTCTTCTCGGGTGTGTCGACGGCCACGTTCATGACCAGGTTTTCGATGCGCACGCCCCACAGGCCCGGCCGGTACAGCCCCGGCTCGATGGACGTGATCATGCCGGGCTCCATCGCCATCGCCGGCTCGGCAATGGCCTTGCTGATGCTCTGCGGGCCCTCGTGCACGTTCATGAAGTAGCCCACGCCGTGGCCGGTGCCGTGTCCGTAGTCCAGGCCGTGCTCCCACAGCGGCGCGCGGGCGATGGCGTCCAGCATCGGGCTCAGCGTGCCGCGAGGGAAGCGCGTGCGCGACAGCGCCAGCGTGCCCTTGAGCACCAGCGTGTAGTCGCGCTTCTGGGCAGCGCTGACATTGCCGATGGGCCAGACGCGCGTGATGTCCGTCGTGCCCCCGAGATACTGGCCGCCGGAGTCGATCAGCAGCAGGCCGTCGCCCTCGATCTGCGCGAAGGACTCGGGCGTGGCGCGGTAGTGGGGCAGGGCGCCGTTGGCCATCCAGCCGGCAATGGTGCTGAAACTCAGGCCGACGAAGCCCCTGCGCTTCTTGCGTTCGGCGGACAGCCGCATGTCCACGTCCAGCTCGCTCCAGCGCTCGCCGCGGGCGAGCGATGCCTCGAACTCGGCGTAGAACTCGCACATCGCCGCGCCGTCCTCGGCCATGACCTGGCGGATGAAGACGGCTTCCTCGGCGGTCTTGCGGCTCTTCAGCAGCGTGCTCGGGTTGACCTGCTCGACGACCTTGACCCCCGCCGGTACCGCCTCGCGCAAGCCCAGCGTCACGCGCCTGGGGTCGATCAGCAGCGCGGCGTCGGCCGGCAGCGCGGCCAGTGCTTCCGCGGCCTGCGCGTAAGGCGCCAGCGTGATGCCATCCGCCGCCAGGCGCGCCGCCACTTCGGCCGGCACCTTGCCGTCGCCAACAAACAGGCGGCCGGCCTGCGAATCGAGCAACAGGTGGGCGATGAAGACCGGGTTGCATTCCACGTCGCTGCCGCGCAGGTTCAGCAGCCAGGCCACGTCGTCGACGGTCGAAACGAGGTGGTGCGTGGCGCTGACGGACGCCATCGCGGCGCGCACGCGGGCCAGCTTGTCGGCGCGGGCCACGGTGGCCTGCGGCGGCAGATGCTCGTAGACGGCGTCGCCGGGCAGGCCGGGGCGGTCGTCCCAGGCGGGCTGCAGCAGGTCGGTGTCGGTGCGCAGCGCGATGCCCTTGCGCCCCAGGCCGGCACGCAGTGCGTTCGCCAGCGACAGGCCGAGCACCTGACCGTCCGCGCCGAGCACGTCGCCGGCGTGGAGCTGCTGGGCAATCCAGTCGATGTATTGCGTGGATGAGCCCGAGGTGGTTTTTTCCAGCTCGATGCCGCTGCCCGCCAGCTCGGCCTCGGCCTGGGCCCAGTAGCGGCTGTCGGCGAACAGTGCGGCGCGGTCCCGGGTGACGACCAGAGCGCCCGCCGAGCCAGTGAAGCCCGACAGCCACTGCCGGCCCTGCCAGCGTTCCGGGAGGTATTCGGAAAGGTGGGGGTCGCTGGAGGGCACGAGCACCGCCTGCACGTTCTCGGCGGCCAGGGCGTCGCGCAGGCGCTCGATGCGCAGGCGGGTCTCGGAAGTGCGGGTGTCCATGGAGTCCGACCTTGATAAAGCGGAAGCCGGGAGTTTAGTGACGCGGGCGGATGTCGGGCTGCAGGCCTCTGGCCTGTGGTGGCGAGGCGATGTGCCGATGCGCCGCAGCACTGATCGGCGCGTCCCCAGGCCCTCGTGGCGCGATCCTGCGAAATTGCGTGCAGTTCGGCACGAAATACTATAAACGACTAAATAACGTTCGAATAGAGCGGTTGATAGCGCAATCGTCCAGCTTAAGATGACACAAGTGATAAATATGAATAAGCAGAAACGATGCGACGCGACGTCGCGCAATGGACTTACATGAACTTGTTGCATCCATTCAACCCCGGCGTACAGACCGCCCACACCACCCCGCCAAATCGCGCTCGCCTGAGCCGATTCCCTGGTGGCCGTGGCTGCCCTGGAGCTGACACGTGCCGACCCGCCTCGGCCTTCGGTCAAGCTCATGCCCCGGAGCAGCGTGCATGAAGTTCCGCACCAAGATCTGGATGCTGCCGCCGCGCGGCGCTCGTCTTCGTCGCGGGCACCGCGGTCAGCTTCGTCATCGGCTCACGGACTTCCTCGTCCATGCAGCAGCAGCGGCGCATTGACGGCCCCGTCTTCGACTACACCAAGCGCGTCGACCGCGGCTTCGAGGAGTTCCGGCTCACCCTGCAGTCGGCGGCATCGGAAGGCGACGCGGACAAGCTGAAGGACGTGGAAGCCGTGGTGGCCAGGACCCACGACGTTCTGGCCGACATGGCCAAACTCGAAGGGCAGGGCGACGCGACGAAGGGCCTGCTCGCCGCTTTCGACGACTATCAAAGCGTCGCCCTCGGCGCCACCCGTGCCATGCTGACCAAAGGGGATCTGGGCGACCAGGTCAGCCGCATGCAGACGGCGCAGGCCAGGCTGGAGGCGCTTCTCAAGAGCAGCATCGATGCCGATGCTCGCGCCATCGGTGAGCGCCAGGACGAGGCTGAGCACGGCGTGAAGCTCGGGCTCTGGATCAACGTGATCACGGGTCTCATCGTGCTGGCAGTGCTCGGCGTGGCCTCCAGGCTGGTCGTGAGTTCGGTCTGGCGCGATCTGGGTGACGAGCCGAGCGACCTGCTGGCGCTGACACGGCGCATCGCCGATGGTGATCTGCTGATTCAACCCCAGGTTGCCGCCGGTGACAGCCGCTCCCTGAACGCCGGCCTGGCCGAGATGACGACCAAGCTGCGTGAGACGGTCGGCACCATCCGGCTGGCCACCGATTCGATCAACACCGCGTCGAGCGAGATCGCCGTCGGCAATCAGGACCTCAGCACCCGCACCGAGACGACGGCGTCCAATCTTCAGACCACCGCTTCGTCGGTGGCCACGTTGACGGGCAGCGTCCTGCAGAGCGCCGACTCGGCCCGCCAGGCCAACCAGCTGGCCGGCGCAGCGGCCCTGTTCTCCGGCGCGTGCGGCCTCCACGGCGGCGTTGAGCGCCAGGATGTTGGTCTGGAAGGCGATGCCGTCGATGACGCCGATGATCTCGAAGATCCGGGTCGATGCAGCATTGATCTCGCCCATGCTGGCCACGACCTGCGAGACGATACCGCCGCCGCGC
>SEEY01000943.1 GCA_004211235.1 Rubrivivax sp. | reverse complement strand
GCCTTGGTGAAGAACCAGGCCATCTGCGTCAACGCGCCGTGCAGGCCGCAGGCCAGAACAAGCGCCAGCATGGCTGCGCCCCACAGGCCGATGCCGATCGCCAACACGCGGGCCAGCCGGCCGCGTTTGAAGCGTGCGTGCGGCGGCGTGGGCGTGTCGTCGTCGATCAGCGCCGGGCCCCAGCCCTGTTTCGCCGCGCCGTGGCCACCGCCCGGCGCGAACACCTGCGGCGCGAGGCGCCCGCCGAAGTGGCCGATGGCAGCGGCGCCGAGCACGATCAGCGGGAAGGGCGCATCCAGCGCAAAGATGGCGACGAAGGCCGCTGCGGCGATGCCCCAGAGCCAGCCGTTCTTCAGCGCCCGCGTGCCGATGCGGTGGGCCGCGTGCACGACGAGCGCCGTCACGGCGGGCTTCAGGCCGTAGAACAGCCCCGCCACGGCGGGCAGCGTGCCCCAGACCAGGTAGACCCAGGACAGCGCGACGAGGATGAACAGCGACGGCAGCACGAACAGCCCACCGGCCACCACGCCGCCCCAGCTGCGGTGCATCAGCCAGCCGATGTAGGTGGCGAGCTGCTGGGCCTCGGGGCCGGGCAGCACCATGCAGTAGTTGAGCGCATGCAGGAAGCGCTTCTCGCTGATCCAGCGGCGGCGCTCCACGAGCTCGGTGTGCATGATGGCGATCTGCCCGGCCGGCCCGCCGAAGCTGATGAAGCCGAGCTTGAGCCAGAAGCGCAGCGCCTCCCAGAAGCCGACGGCTGCCGGTGCGGACGAAGCTGCCGCGCTCATGCCGACGCCTCCTGGCTGAACGCCGTCAGCAGCCCCTCGAAGACGCCGGCAGCGACCTGCAGCAGCTGGTCGTCATCGCTCAGCGCTTCGCGCATGCCGGCCAGCACGCGCTCCACGCCCACCGCCTCGGGCGGCTGCACGCCGCCGGCATCCAGGCTGTGCACCAGCAGGCCCAGGCGCAGCAGCGGTGGCGTCTCCAGGTCGAAGCTCGCCAGCAGCGTCTCGAAGGTCACGCGCGTGCCGACGTGGGTGAAGGTGGCGCCGTCGAAGTCGAAGCCCAGCGCCTTCTTCGGGCAGTCGGCCGGCGACTTCAGCCAGAGGAAGCGCGCTTGCGGGTCGATGAAGCGGCGGATCAGCCAGGCGCTGGCGAGGCGGTCCACCCAGGGCCGGCGGCGTGTGGCCCAGGTGCGGCCGCGGTAGGCGTTGCGATCCAGACGCGCGACCGGCTGCGTGGCGGTCTGCGGCTCGTCGGGAGACAGCCGGCGATGCGCCTCGGCCTCCAGCGCCAGCAGCGCGGCCTCGGCCTGCCGGCGCGCCTCGCTGCGCGACGAGACCGCCGCCGAGACGGTCCGCCAATGCCGCAAGCTGCGCAGGACGCTGGAGCAACTCACCGCCATCGACTTCTTCCCCGGCGAGGCGCGCCGGCAGGCCGAGGCCGCGCTGCTGGCGCTGGAGGCCGAGGCGCATCGCCGGCTGTCTCCCGACGAGCCGCAGACCGCC
>SEEY01000191.1 GCA_004211235.1 Rubrivivax sp. | reverse complement strand
GTGATCCTGCTGGCCGTGCTGGCGAGTGCTGCTGCCCTGCTCCATGCAGCCTTCGCGCCGCCGCCCAGCCCGCCGGTGGGGCCGGCCGAGGCGGCCGTGGCAGCGCCACCGCTGACCCTGCCGGCCGCGGCGTCCGCAGCGACTGCGGTGGCAGGTGCCGCCTCTGCGTTGGCGGCAGCCGTGCGCCCGCCCGATGCGGCGCCCTCAGCGCCACGCATCGGCTCTGAGGGCTACGGCGCGCACATCGAACGCGCCCAGGCCGGCAACGATCCGGCAGCGGCGTGGGAGGCGGTGCAGTGGCTGCAGCAATGCGCGTCGAACGAAGCGCGACGCCAAAGCTTCGAGCTCGTGCGCAACCAAGGCATCTCGCCCGAGATGATGACCCAGCTGATGCTGGAGGCCGACGCCGAAGCCCGGCGCTGCCAGACCGTCACCGCGCAGCACCGGGCCCTGTTGCCCGAACTGGCCCTGCGCGCGATGCGGGGCGGGGTGCCTCAAGCAGCGGCGGGCTTCGCCGGCTCCATCAGCCCGGACGACATCTCGCCCGCCGTGCGTCAGGAAGTCCTCAGCACGATGCGCCGTGACGCGGACGCCGGCCATCCGGGCAGCCTGTTCGGCGCCTTGCTGGCCCCGACTGCCTGGGGCCTGAGCGATGCCGAGAAGCTCGCCTACCTGGCGGCTTACGGCGCCATGACCGGCACGCCAGGGCAGGCCATGGTCAAGCAACTGCTGTCGCTGCACACCATCCGGTTCAAGGCCGACCCGACGCCACAGCAACTCGCCGCGGCGCAGATCGCCGGTCAGCAGATCGTCGAACGAGCCAGCGCCGGCAAGCAGCCCTGAGCGCAGATCAGGGCATGCCGTTGCCGACGTAGTCCGCAAACCCCGGCCGCGTGCTCAGACGCTGCAGCCAGGCGTCCACCGCCGGCAGCTCGGCGCGCTCGATGGGCGCGCTCTTCCAGCGCTGGGCAGACAGGCCGAGCACGACGTCGGCCAGCGTGAAGTCGGCGCCCGTCACGCAGGCGCCGGTCCTGGCGAGCTGCGCATCCAGCATGGTCATGTGGCGGTTCCAGCTCGCAACGCTGGCTTCGATGGCTTCGGCGGTGGCCGGCTGCCCGCGCACCAGCGCCATGAAAGCCAAGCGCCACGAGTTGTTCAGCTCGCCGGCCTGCCAGTCCATCCACTGCTCGACGCGCGCGCGCGCCTGGGGCTCGGCGGGCAGCAGCGCGGTGTCGCCCTGCCTGTTGGCAAGGTAGCGGCAGATGCTGTTGCTCTCCCACAGCACGAAGTCGCCGTCGATGAGCACGGGGATCAGGCCGTTGGGATTGAGCGCCAGGAACTCGGGCTCCTTGGGCGAGCGAAAGCCCGGGCCCCAGTCCTCGCGCTCCAGTGCCAGGCCAAGCTGCGCAGCGGTCCACATGACCTTGCGCACATTGATGGAGGGCAGGCGGCCGAGCAGCTTCAACATGGTTGGCGCAGACAGAGCGGAAATGGAGCCGCCATTGTGTCAGCCGAGCCGGCCTGCTGCCGTCATGCACGGGCGTCAGAAGGCCGCCCACTCCCCATCGGCCGTGGCCACGGCCGCTGCCAGGCTCGGTCGCGCCGCCGGCTTCGTGACGGCAGGCGCAGGCTTGCGCAACGGCTGTGTCGGCCGGCTCGGTGCTGCTGCGGCGGCCGCCCTGTACGGCTTGGCGGCAGACGCGGTGGCAGGCGCGGTGGCCGGCCGCGGCGCCTGCGCGAGCCGGAACACCGCCACGGCGTCCACGAGCTGGCGGGCCTGCATCTTCAGGCTCTCGGCCGCCGCTGCGCTTTCCTCGACCAGGGCGGCGTTCTGCTGGGTGACGCGGTCCATCTGGCCGATGGCCTCGCCCACCTGCGAAACACCCGCGCTCTGCTCGACGCTGGCCGCCGTGATCTCGCCCATGATGTCGGTGACCCGCTGGATGGAGCCGACCACCTCGGTCATCGTGGCGCCGGCCTGACCCACCAGCGCATTGCCCTGCTCGACGCATTCGACGCTGGCGGCGATCAGGGTCTTGATCTCCTTGGCCGCCTCGGCCGAGCGCCCGGCCAGGTTGCGCACCTCGCCGGCCACGACCGCAAAGCCGCGCCCCTGCTCGCCGGCACGTGCCGCCTCGACGGCCGCATTCAGGGCCAGGATGTTGGTCTGGAAGGCGATGCCGTCGATGACGCTGATGATGTCGGCGATCTTCTTCGAGCTGTCGTCGATGGACTTCATGGTGTCGACGACCTGGCCGACGACGGCACCGCCCTTGACGGCGACCGTGGCCGCGCTCTGGGCCAGCTGGTTGGCCTGCTTGGCGTTGTCGGCGTTCTGCCGGACGGTGGCGCCGAGTTCCTCCATCGAGGCGGCCGTTTCCTCCAGCGCGGAGGCCTGTTCCTCTGTGCGCTGGCTCAGGTCCTGGTTGCCCTGGGCGATCTGTGCGGATGCCGTCGCGACGCTTTCCGAGTTGCCGCGCACATTGGCCACCACCTGGGCCAGGCTCTCCTGCATGGTCTTGAGCGCGGCCATGATGCTCGTGGTGTCGCCGGCACGCAGATGGATGGCGGCGCTGAGGTCACCCTTGGACACGCCCGTGGCCAGCGCGGCGGCCTCGGCCGGCTCGGCGCCGAGCTGGCGCGTCAGGCTTCGCGCCAGCCAAACACCGATGCCGATGCCGACCAGCACGGCGCCGACGACCAGGGCCAGCATGATGTTGCGGCTCTGGTGATAGAGGTCGGTTGTGCGAATCGAGGCATCCTTGGCGTTCTCCTCCTTGAGGGCGGCCAGGTCGGACATGCGGTCATCGATGCGGTTCGCGCGTTCGGCGAACTTGCCGAACAGGAATTTCGTCAGATCGCCGCGGCTGTCGAGATCGGCGGCCGAGATCATCGCCTCCAGTTCCTTGCCCATGCTGGCGTACTCGCCCCATGTCTGATCGATGTCGGCCAGCATGGCCTTGCCCTTCTCGCTGAAGAACAGCGGGCGTGCCTTGTCGATGCGGGCCTGGAGGTTGGCGAGGGACTTGTCCGCCTTCGCCAGGAATTCGCCGCGCTGGGCCGCGGACGTGGCCAGGATCGCATTGCGCCGGTCGCGGGCCACGTAGAGCAGGTCAATGTTGGCCTCCTTGACCAGGGACAGCGCCGTCAGTTCGCGCATGTACATGGTGTCGGCCTCGTCGTTGAGCTGGCTCATGTTGCGGATGCCGATGGCGCTGACGATGGCGCCGAACAGGCTGACCAGCAGGAAGGCGGTGACCAGCTTGGTGCTGAGCTTCACGTTCTGAAAGTTCATGTTCTTTTCCCTGGGATGAATGACACAGAACGCGCCAGACGCGACGCGCGGCGAAGGAAAGAGTGGGCGAGGCGGCCGGGCGTTCAGGCCGCCAGGGCCGGTGCGACCTCGCACTGGAGATCGGCCAGCAGGGACTCGACGTCCATCAGCACCACGCTGCGCTGCTCGATGCTGGCGATGGCAACGAAATGGCGCTGGTCCGGCCCGCCGGTCATCGCCGGCATCGTGCGGATCTGCTGAGGCGGCAGCGCGACCACGTCGTTGACCCGGTCGGCCACGATGCCGACGCGGCGCTCACCCAGGCTGACAACGATGATGACGGTGAAGGCATCGAAGGCCGCAGCCTGAAGACCGAGCCGGCGGCGCAGGTCGATCAGCGGCACCACCTCGCCGCGCAGGTCCATGACGCCCAGCAGGTAGTCACAGGCTCCGGCCAGCCGCGTCGGCGCCTGGTAGGAGCGGATCTCCTGCACGCAATGCAGGGCGATGCCGTACTCCTGTCCGTCGAGCAGGAACACGAGCGCCTCGGTGGACTGGCTCGCATCCGGGCGAAAAACGACGCTGGCCGTCGACGAGGCAGCGGTCGGGATGAGTTGAAGGCTGGTCATGGCTGCAGGCCGTTCAAGTGGGTGAAACGAAGCCGCCATGCTATTTGCCAAAAATGATAGGCGCTTGCCAATATACGTACCATTCGTCACGTTATGGACGAGCGGATGAGGTCTGGCCCGCAAGCCTGGCGGCCCCGCTGCAAAGGGCCAATCCGCCGAAATGGCCGGTCCATGCTGTCTATTTTGAGGCGTCAAGCGGCGCAGTTGATTTTTATCAATTCAACCGACGAAACATGCCCTCGCTCAGGGTTTCCACCCCTCGCAGCGTTGTACGGTCCACCGGCCAGCGTCGTCGCAGGCGAGCCGCACCAGGCCCGGCCCGGGCACCCCGCCGACGCTCGCATCGCTGAGTGCGGTCAGCTCGCGCAGCAGCACGCTGACGCGCTGGTCCAGCCGCTTGGCCAGCCGCGTCAGCGCGACCGGCCCGCCCTCCGGCGCCAGCTCAGACAGCGTCTGCAGCAGCAGCGCCTGCATGGGCTGTCAGCACCACCGGAATGGACTTGCTCGTCGGCGTGCGTGCCGTGAGCGAAAAGCTCTGCAGCGGCACCAGCGGGTTGGTCTCGGGGTAGTAGCTCGCGAGGCAGCCGCGCGGGATGTCGTAGGCGACCAGCAGGAAGCGCTCGGCACGGCGCTGCTGCACGTCGCCGCCGACCTCATCGATGTAGAGGCTCGTGAGGTCGACCCAGTCGCCGGCCCGCATGCCGAGGTCGCGGATGTCGTCGGCATGGATGAAGACGACGCGGCGGTGGCCGTGCACGCCGCGGTAGCGGTCGTCCAGGCCGTAGATCGTGGTGTTGTACTGGTCGTGCGAGCGCAGGGTCGTCAGCGTGAAGACGCGAACGTCCCGGTGGCGTTCGGCGGCGCGCTCGACGGCCAGGTCGGTCGGCAGCGCATGCGTGCTGAAGCCGGCCTTGCCGCTCGAAGTGGCCCAGACGCGCTCGCTCGCCGTGTTGCGCAGGCGAAAACCGCCGGGCACCTTGAGCTTGTCGTTGAAGCCGGCGAAGTCGGGCAGCACGGCCTCGATGCGGTCGCGGATGGCCGCGTAATCGCCGGCCAGTTGCAGCCACGGCGTCTGGCTGTTCGCCAACGTGGCCGCGGCCATTCGAGCGATGAGCATGGGCTCGGACAGCAGATGCTCGCTGGCCGGCGCGTTCATGCCGGCCGACAGATGCACCATGCTCATCGAGTCCTCCACCGTGACGCCCTGCGGCCCGCTGGCCTGCATGTCGATCTCCGTGCGGCCCAGCACCGGCAGCACCAGCGCCTGGCGGCCGTGCACGACATGGCTGCGGTTGAACTTGGTGGTGATGTGCACGGTCAGCTCGCACTGGCGCAGCGCGCGCCAGGTGGCAGCCGTGTCGGGCGTGGCGGCGGCGAAGTTGCCGCCCATGGCGATGAAGACCTTGCCTCGTCCATCGAGCATGGCCTCGATGGCGCCCACCGTGTCGAACCCGGGCTCGCGCGGCGGCTCGAAGCCGAACACTTCGCCGAGCCTGTCGAGAAAGGCGGCTGCGGGCTGCTCGTAGATGCCCATCGTGCGGTCGCCCTGCACATTGCTGTGGCCGCGCACCGGGCAGGCGCCGGCACCGGGCCGGCCCAGGTTGCCGCGCAGCAGCAGCAGGTTGACGATCATCTGGATGGTCGCCACCGAATGCCGGTGCTGCGTGATGCCCATGCCCCAGCAGGCGATGACGCGATCGCTCGTCGCGTAGATGTCGGCCGCCTGCTCGATCTGCGCGCGCGTCAGGCCGGATGCGTCGACGAGTGGCTCCCACGGCTGCTCGCGCAGTTCGGCGATGAAGCTGTCGAAGCCCGTCGTGTGCTCGGCAATGAAGGCCTCGTCCAGCGCGCCCAGTTCCACGACGCGCTTGCACATGCCCTTGAGCAGCGCGAAGTCGCCGCCCACCTTGAGCTGGAAGTAGTGGCTGCTGATTGGCGAGTCGCCCAGCGTGGCCATCTCGATGGCGTTCTGCGGATCGGCAAAGCGCTCCAGGCCGCGCTCGCGCAAGGGGTTGAAGCTGACGATGCGCGCGCCGCGTTTGCGCGCCGCGCGCAGCTCGCCCAGCATGCGCGGGTGGTTGGTGCCGGGGTTCTGGCCGAAGACGAGGATGCAGTCGGCCCGCTCGAAGTCATCCAGCGTCACCGTGCCCTTGCCCACGCCGAGGGTCGGCTTCATCGCCGAGCCGCTGGGCTCGTGGCACATATTGGAGCAGTCGGGGAAGTTGTTCGTGCCGTACTCGCGCACGAACAGCTGGTAAAGGAAGGCGGCCTCGTTGCTGGTGCGGCCCGAGGTATAGAAGATGGCCTCGTTGGGGTCCTGCAGCGCCTGCAGTTCAGCCCCGATCAGCGCGAAGGCAGCGTCCCAGGTGGTGCGCTGATAACGGTCGGTCTGGGCGTCATAGACCATGGGCTCGGTGAGGCGGCCGGTGGCTTCCAGTTCGTAGTCGGAAGCCTCGGCCCATTCGCTCAAGGTCCTGGCGCCAATCACCTCCGGTGTCGCCCGCCGCGCGGTGGCTTCGGCGGCGACGGCCTTGGCGCCGTTCTCGCAGAACTCGAAAGTGGAGCGATGGTCGCGGTCCGGCCAGGCGCAGCCGGGGCAGTCGAAGCCGTCGATCTGGTTGGCGTGCAACAGGGTCTTGGCGCCCTTCACGGCGGCGCCTTGTTCGTTGAGGTGCTTGGCCACGCTCTTCAATGCACCCCAGCCGCCGGCCGGGCCGTCGTAAAGCTCGATCTTCTGTTCGCTCATGGCCGGGCAGCCTAGCACTGCGTCTGGCATGGGACAGGCGTTGGTCCACGAGTGCTGGAGGGGCGCCGTCGCCGCACTGTCGGCAGCTCAGCGGCCACGGTACGCATCGATTGCTGCTTCAGGCTGGCCAGAGACGTTCGCTGGTTATTGGCGAACGTCGGCGGCCGCAACAAGCGGTCAGCAAGGCCGGCCGGCAATTCGTGGCCGGCGCCCATCCTGAGCTGGCGGTTCAGCGACAGGCCGAGTGCGCATCGTTCCGTGCGTGCCTGTCCAGTGCGCCATCCAGCGACGAAAGAGCATGGACGCAACCCCAACGCTGAGCAATATCACAGAGGAAGGCTCGGGCACCGCACTGGGGGAGTAGTCATGGCCTGAAAAGGAGGTGACGCCGGATTGGCCGGGGGCGCTCAGGGACTCGATCGTCATCTCCACCGTGTTCATGAAGTCGGCCTTCCCGGTCACAAATGACGAAGGGTAGATGGTTCCGCCGGAACCCGCCCCCCGGGCGGCGGTGACTTCGAGCAGCCCCACGACCCACCATT
>SEEY01000942.1 GCA_004211235.1 Rubrivivax sp. | reverse complement strand
GCCAGCTGCTGGCTGAATCGCTCTCGGCAGCACTGGTATCAGTCGCGGGCTCCGGCACGGCCTTCGCAGCGGCGCCGGAACGGCCGCTCACGGTGGCGGCTTTCCCGCTCGTCGACGTCATCGCCAAGGATCTTCTGAAGGGCTGGGCAACCACCCACCCGGACATCCGCACGCACGTCATCAGCCGCCAGTACGACGACCATCACACGGCCATGACGACAGCGCTGTCGACGTCCGGCCACCTGCCTGATGTCATCGCGCTGGAGACGAGCTATCTCGGCCGCTTCTCGCTGGGCTCGGGCCTGGAGGATCTCTCCGCGCCGGCCTTCGGCGCCGAGCGGTTCAAGGACCGCTTCGTGCCCTTCGCCATCGACACGGCGCGCAACCGCGATGGCCGCATCGTCGCGCTGCCCAGCGACATCGGCCCGGGCTCGCTGTTCTACCGGGTCGACCTGCTGGCCCAGGCCGGGTTGAAGGAGGCGGACCTGACGGCATCGTGGGAGGCCTATGTCGATGCCGGTGTGCAGCTCAAGGCGAAGACGGGCGCCTATCTGATCGGCGATGTGCGCCTGTTGAAGGACATCATCGTGCGCGGCGGCACGCCGCCCGGAGAGGGCCAGTTCGTTGACAACCAGGGGCGCGCGCAGATCACGTCGCCGCGCTTCGTGCGCGCCTTCGAGCTGGCCAAGAAGGTGCGCCAGCTCGGCCTGGATGCGCGCGTGGAGGTCTGGCAGAACGACTGGGCCGAGATGCTCAAGCGCGGCCGCCTGGCCACCGAAATGTCGGGCGGATGGATGGCCGGCCAGATGGCCAACTGGGTGGCACCCGGCACGGCCGGCAAATGGCGCGTGGCGCAGCTGCCCGAGAACACGTATTGCTCCTACGGCGGCACCTACTACGCCATTCCGCGCCGCTCGGCGCCGGAGAAGAAGCAGCTCGCCTGGCAGCTGCTGCAGGAGCTGACGCTGGACCGGCAGCGCCAGCTCGACGCCTTCAAGTCGCAGGACGCCTTCCCGGCGCTGCTCGAGGCGCAGCAGGACGCCTTCTTCGATCAGCCCGTGCCGTTTCTCGGCGGCCAGCATGCGCGCGTGTTGTGGCGCGACGCGGCGCGGCGCATCCCGGTCGTGAAGATGCACAGGCAGCACAAGTTCGCCGACGAGGTCATCAACGCGGAGCTGGACAACGTGCTGGAGTACGGCAAGCCGATTGCGAAGGCGCTTGAAGACGCGCAGGCGTTGGTGGTGCATCGGGCGAATCGGTGATGGTGGCTTCGCGCTGCTTTGGCTTTGTGGCCAGGCCCAGCCGGGAGTTCGCCCCGGCGGGCGACCTTCTTTTTGAGCGACCAAAAAGAAGGCAAAAAGTCGCCCCTGCTCCGTCGCCCTCCGCTTCGCTACGGGTCCCCTGCGATGCTCGCAGCCCGAGGCTCGCGCAGAACTCACTTCGCTACGCTGCGTTCAGACAACCGCGCGAAGTCAGTCAACGAAGCGCGCTTCGCGCGCGCCTCGGGCTGCT
>SEEY01000941.1 GCA_004211235.1 Rubrivivax sp. | reverse complement strand
AAGTCCTGGCCCTTGCCGTCGCCACCGAGGATCAGCACCAGCCTGGGCGCGGACCGTCGCGCCGACGTTGGTGCCCTTGCTGTCGTCGTAGAACTCGACGCCATCGATGCTGCACGCACTGCGCGAGTACCGCGGCGAGCCGCACCGCGTGGAGTCGGTCGGCAGCATCGATGGCGTCGAGTTCTACGACGACAGCAAGGGCACCAACGTCGGCGCGACGGTCGCGGCCATCACCGGCCTGGGCGCGGACCGTGCGCCGGCCAGGCTGGTGCTGATCCTCGGTGGCGACGGCAAGGGCCAGGACTTCTCGCCGCTGGCCGCCGGCGTGCAGCGCCATGCCCGCGCCGTTGCGCTGATCGGCCGTGATGCGGCGCAGATCGAGGCCGCGCTTGCCGGCACCGGCGTGCCGCTGCAGCACCATGCGACGCTCGAAGCCGCGACGGCATGGTGTCTGCAACAGGCGAAATCCGGCGACAGCGTGCTGCTGTCCCCGGCCTGCGCCAGCCTGGACATGTTCAAGAACTACGCCCACCGCGCCGAAGTCTTCGTCGCCACGGTGCAGCAGCTGGCCGACGAGCGCGGGGTGGCCCTGTGAACGCGGTCTTGAACGGCTTTTTCGCCAGGCTGCAATCCTTGCGCAAGCGCGATGCCGACGAGTCCGGCGGCCCGGTGCCGGTGCGCGACTGGGTGTCCACCTCCGCCGGCCGGCCGACGCAGCTTCAGGGCTTCGACATCACCCTTGTCTGGGTCGTGCTGGCGCTGATGGCCCTGGGCCTGCTGATGGTCTATTCGGCATCCATCGCGATGCCGGACAACCCGCGCTTCGCCAAATATTTGCCGACGCATTTCCTGACGCGCCACATCGTCGCCATCGGCTTCGGCCTGGTCGCAGGCTTGGTCACGGTGCAGATCCCCGTGTCCTTGTGGGAGGGCTATGCGCCCTGGGTCTTCGTCATCGCGCTGGTGCTGCTCGTGGGCGTGCTGGTGCCCGGCATCGGCAAGGTCGTCTACGGCGCGCGGCGCTGGATCCCGCTGGGCGTCATGAACTTCCAGCCGAGCGAGCTGGCCAAGTTCGGCATCGCGCTGTACGCCGCCAACTACATGATGCGCAAGATGGATGCGCGGGAGAACTTCTTCCGCGCGGTCACGCCGATGGCAATCTCGCTGGCCTTCACCGGCCTGCTGCTGCTGGCCGAGCCCGACATGGGCGCCTTCATGGTCATCGCCTGCATCGCGATGGGCATCCTGTTCCTGGGCGGCGTCAACGGCCGCATGTTCTTCCTGATCGTCGCGGTGCTGATGGGCGCCTTCGTGCTGATGATCACGCTGAGCGACTTCCGCCGCGAGCGCATCTTTGCCTACCTCAACCCCTGGGACGAGAAGTACGCGCAGGGCAAGGCCTACCAGCTGACGCACAGCCTGATCGCCTTCGGCCGCGGCGAGTGGCTGGGCCAGGGCCTGGGCGGCAGCGTCGAGAAGCTGCACTACCTGCCCGAGGCGCACACCGACTTCCTGC
>SEEY01000190.1 GCA_004211235.1 Rubrivivax sp. | reverse complement strand
TGTCGGGCATTACCTGCTCTCGGTTGTGCGTGGGGGCCGGCGGCGGTCTGACACGATACGTGCTCTGCAGTCGTCCTGCCTTCAGCGCGCGAGCGCGGGCAGGAAATCCTTGGCGAAGCCGGTCATTCCTGCGGCAGTGTCAGCCGCATCACGGTGCCCAGCGGCCCGGTGCGCAGCAGTTCGGCGCGGCCGCCATGCAAATCCATCACGCGGCGCACGATGTACAGGCCCAGTCCGTGCGCCGATTCGGCACCGCCGCCGCGGGCGCCGCGGGTGAACAGGCGCGGCAGCAGCTCGCGCGGGATGCCGCCGCCCGCGTCCGCGACCTCGAACTGCAGCGCCGGCGGCTCATCGAAATCCATCACGTGCAGCGCGACCGTGCTGACGCCCGGTGCGTACTTCAGCGCGTTGGACAGCAGGTTGCGCAGGGCCAGCCGCAGCAGGCTCATGTCCATCAGCGCCGTGCGCGTGGCCGTGTGGCGATGCACGGCGACGCGACTGCGCTGCTCGCGCGGGAGGTCGGCGATGGTGACGGCGATCAGGGTGTCGATGTCGGTGTCCACCCGTGCGATGCGCCCGCCACCGGCCAGCAGGCTCGCCGCCGCCAGCGTGTTGTCGACACCCGCGAGCACTTGGCCGAGCACGGCCTGGGCGCGCGTCAGGCGCTCCTGGGCCAGGCGCTCGCCACGGCCGGCCAGGCTGGCGGCCGCACTCTGCAGCGCCGCGCTGGCGTTGTTGAGCGGCTGCCGCACCTCGTGGGCCAGCACATCCAGCATCTCCGAGCGCTCGCGCAGCAGCTGGTCCAGCTCCTGCACATGGCGCTCCGTCTGGCGGCGCATCTGCTGCTCCTCGGCCAGCTCCGCGCGGCGCTTGAGGTCCTCGGTGATGTCCTCCACCAGCGCCTGCGCACGCACGGGCCGGCCTTCGATGTCGTATTCCGCCACGGCCGACACGAGCACGTCGCGCAGCTGGCCATCGGCACACATCAGCTGCACGGGGCAGTCGTCGACATGCCCGTCCCGCCACATGGCCGGGCGGTAGACCTCGCGCAGGCGGCGGCCGGACTCGGGCGTCAGGAAGCTGTCGAGCACGCGGCCCACGACTTGCTCGCGTCGATAGCCGAGCCGCTCCAGCCAGCGGTCCGAGACGCTGAGGATGCGCCCCTGCGCGTCGACCGAATGCATCAGCGCCGGCGTCGATTCGTACAGCGCGCGCAGGCGCTGACGGCTGTGCTCAAGCTCGGCCGCGGCGCGGTGATGCTCGGTGACGTCCTGGCAGGCGCCCACGAGCCGCACGGGCACGCCGTCCTGCCAGTCGACCTGGCCCTGCGCCAGCACCCAGATGTTGCGGCCCCGGGCCGTCACCAGCGGCAGCTCCAGGCTCCACGGCTCGCCGTGGCTGATGCCGCGTTGCACGGCGGCCTCGAGAGCCGTGCGCGCCTCGGGCGGGAAGTAGCCGAAGGACTCCTCCACCGTCGGGCGGTGGCCGGGCTCGCGGTCGTGGATGCGGCAAGTCTGGTCGCTCCAGACCAGTTCCTGCGTGCGCAGGTCCAGGCTCCAGCCACCCACGCCGGCGACGCGCCCCGTGCGGTCCAGCAGCGCCTTGCTTTCGTGCAGCTCGCGCTGCGCGGCCAGGCGGTCGGTCACGTCTTCGACGATGCCGACGAAGCCGCGCAGGCTGCCGTCCGGCGCGAGCAGCGGCTGGGCGCGCGAATGGACCTGACGCTCGCCGCCACCGGCTCGCGCGGGGCGGCGGATGCGATAGCTCATCTCGAAGGGCAGCCGCTGCGCCGCCGACTGCCGCCACGTCGTGAAGACGGCCGGGCCATCGTCCGGATGCAGCGTGGCGCCCCAGCCGTCACCCAGGCTGTCCGCCAGCGTGATGCCGTACAGGCGCTCCCAGGCCGGGTTGACGTACAGGCACAGGCCGTCGGCGTCCGTCTGGTAGATGCCCAGCGGCGCCGACTCGGCCAGCACCTGCCAGCGCAGCTCGCTCTTGTGCTGCGCCTCGACGCTGCGGAGCGCACGCTCGCGCACCGACAGCGCATCCGCGGCCGCACGGGCCAGGCGCGTCAAGGCCTCGCGCTGCAGTTCTGTCAGTTCGCGCGGGCGAAAGTCCACCACGCACAGGGTGCCCGGGTGGCTGCCGTCGTCCAGGCGGATGGGCACGCCTGCGTAGAAGCGCAGCGAGGGCTCGGCGAGCACGTCGGGATGGTCGGCGAAACGCGCGTCCAGCCGCGCGTCCTGCACTTCGACCAAGCCGTCGGCCAGCAGCGTGTAGGCACAGAAGGTCAGCGCGCGCGGTGTCTCGCTGCGGCCGAAACCGACTGCCGACTTCAGCCACTGGCGGCGCTCGTCCATCAGCCCGAGCAGCGCGACCGGCGTGGCGCAGATCTGCGCGGCAAGCGCAGTCAGGTGGTCGAACAGCGGCTCGGCGTCCGTGTCCATCACGCCCAGTGCCGCCAGCCGGGCCAGGCGGTGATCTTCATCGGGCGGCAGCGGGGCGGGTGTCCACATGACCGAGAGCTTAGGGCCTGCAGGCGCCACGGCGGCGAAGGCGACAGGCAGACGCGGCGAAGGCCCGTGGCGCCCAGGATTGCGCCCGCCGGTCCGCCGGCGTAGCGTCCCGGCTTTCTGCCGAAAGGGCTGGACATGATCAGGATCTGCACCTTGCTGCTGGCATTGCTGGTCGCGCAAGCACGCGCCGATGTCGTCAGCGACTGGGCCGAGGCCGCGCCCAAGGTGCTCGCTAAAACGCCACGCGCCCAGTTGCTGCACACGACGCTGCTGACCGATCTGGCCATGTTCAATGCCCTGAACGCGATCACGCCGCGCTACCAGGCCTATGGCGTGGCGCCCGCGCCGGTGCCCGACGCCTCGCCCGAGGCGGCCGCTGCGAGCGCTGCCCGCGTGGTGCTGATGAGCACGCCCGGCGCCGACGTGGCGCTGATCGACAAGACCTACGAGGCCTCCCTGAAGGGCGTGACCGACGCCGCTGCGCGCAGCAAGGGCGTGGCGCTGGGGCGGCGCGTGGCGCTGGCACTGCTGACGGCGCGATCAGACGACAGCTTCGGCCGCGTCGAGCCGCCCAAGGTCGAGCCGGCGCCAGGCATCCATGTGCTGACGCCGGAGCACAGGCAGGAGTCCGGCGTGGGCCTGGCGCGCATGAGGCCCTTCGGCATCAAGGACGTCGCCGCCTACGACCCCGGCCCACCGCCGGCCGTCGGCAGCGCGGTCGCGCGGCGCGACCTGGCGGAGGTCAAGGCACTGGGCGGCCGCGTCAGCACCGCGCGTACGGGCGAGCAGTCGGTCATCGCGCTGTTCTGGAACAGCGGCGAGGGCGAGGATGCCGTGGCGATGCTCAAGACGCTCGCGCAAGGCACCAAGGCCACGCCGCTCGAATTCGCCCGCATGCTGGCGCTGATGGACATGGCCGACATGGATTCGCGCATCGTCTACAGCGGCATCAAGACGAAGTACCGCCACTGGCGGCCCTACAACGCACTGCGCGGTGCCTTTGCCGATGCCCAGCTGCGCGATGCCAGCTGGGAACCCTTGATACACACGCCGCCGAACAGCGACTACCCGTCAGGCGGAGCCGTCGGCGGCGGCAATCTGCAGGCGCTGGTGGCGGCCTTCCGGGGCGACAGCCAGGCGCCGATCGTCTGGGTCAATTCGACGCTGTCGATGACGCGCAGCTGGGCCACGCCCGAGGCCATGGGACAGGAGCTGGCCAACTCGCGCGTCTGGAGCGGCGTGCACTTCCGCAACTCGGTCGAGGTGGGCTACCGACTCGGCCAGAAGGTCGCCGAGGAAGTGCTGGCGACGCAGTTGCGGCCGCTGCCCTAGGTTCCGGCCGCAGCCGCGGGCGGCAACGTGGACGCGCGGGACTTGCGCACCAGCGCGATGGCCACATGGATGGCAATGCCGATGACCAGCAGCACGGCGGCGCCGACCGCCCACACGACCCACGCCAGCAGCGTGACCCCGCTGGACAGCCAGGGCAGCGACGACACGAGCGACTGCAGCTGCGGCGTCCAGTTCTCCAGCGTGGCGGCCAGCCATTCCGCCGCCCACACGGGAAGCTTCGTGGCCAGTGCCTCGGGCAGGCTCCAGTCGCCCGCGCCGAACGTGCCGGCCTTGGCGAGCATCGCCGCGAGCAGCACCTGCCCCGACCACACGAGGCTCGACCACAGCGCCAGCAGCAGCAACACCAGCACCCAGCCCAACAGCAACACCATGGCACGAACTCCGGTCAATGAAGGGCCGCAGTGTGGTCTCCCTGGCCGGCGCGACCAAGCTGCCGCATCCGCAGCCATGCTTCGGCAAAACCGAAGTGGCGGCCGGAGCGCCGCGGACTAGCCGGCAGCGACGCTCGCCTGGCCAAACAACCCGGCGTACTGCTCCCTCAACAACTTCTTCTGCACCTTGCCCATCGCATTCCTCGGCAGCTCCGGAAGGACGATGACGTGCTTGGGTACCTTGAAACCGGCGATACGCGCTTTCAGTGCCTGGATCAACGCCTGCGGGTCCGGCTGACCGACGGGCGTGATGACGGCGACGACGGCCTCGCCGAAGTCCGGGTGCGGCACGCCGATGACGGCCGATTCACCCACGCCGGGCAGCTCGTTCAGGAAGCCTTCCACCTCGGCCGGGTAGACGTTGAAGCCGCCGCTGATGATGAGGTCCTTGCTGCGGCCGATCAGCGTCAGATAGCCGTTGGCATCGACCCGGCCGACGTCGCCGGTCTTGAACCAGCCGTCCGCCGTGAACTCCTCGGCCGTCTTCTCCGGCATCTGCCAGTAGCCGCTGAAGACGTTCGGCCCGCGCACCTGCACGTGGCCGATCTCGTCCACCGCGCAGGCCTCGCCGTCGTCGCGCAGGATGCGCAGGCCGACGCCGGGCAGTGCCCTGCCGACCGTGCCGCCGACGCGTTCGCCGTCTTCGGGCTTGCAGGGGTTGGACGTCAGCATCAGCGTCTCGCTCATGCCGTAGCGCTCCAGGATCAGATGGCCGGTGCGCGCCTGCCATTCGCGCCAGGTCTCGATGAGCAACGGTGCCGAGCCGCTGATGAAGAGGCGGATGTTCCCGGTGTCGAGTAGCTTCTCCTGCAGCAGCCGCACGTAGAGCGTGGGCACGCCCATGAAGACGGTGGCTTCGGGCAGCCTGCGGGCCACGGCCGTCGCGTCGAACTTGTTGAACCACAGCATGCGGCTGCCGTTCAGCAGCGCGCCGTGCGAGGCGACGAACAGGCCGTGCACGTGGAAGATGGGCAGCGCGTGCAGCAGCACGTCGTCCGGCCGCCAATCCCAGAAGGCTTTCAGCGTCTGCGCGTTCGACAGCAGGTTGCCATGGCTCAGCATCGCGCCCTTGCTGCGCCCGGTGGTGCCGCTGGTGTAGAGGATGGCGGCCAGGTCGCCCGCGTCGCGCGCCACGGGCTCGTGGGCCAGCGGCATCTGCGCAGCGCGGTCCAGCAGCGTGCCGCTTCGGTCGTCGTCCAGCGTGAACACCCAGCGCACGCCGCGCTGGAAGGCCAGCTTGCTGACCCAGCCGAAATTGCGGCCCGCGCAGACGACGACGCCCGGCGCCGCATCGGTGATGAAGTGCTCCAGCTCGCTGGCCTGGTAGGCCGGGTTCAGCGGCAGGTAGACGAAGCCGGCGCGCAGCACGGCCAGGTAGAGCATCAGCCCTTCGACGCTCTTGTCCGCATGCACGGCGACGCGGCTGCCGGCGGGCAGGTCGAGCCGGCCCAGCCAGTTGGCCAGCATCGCACTGCCGCATTCCAGATCGCGCCAGGAATACAGCGCGCCGTCGTGGTCGATGGCGGTTGAATCGAGGTCGGCCGGGAAGCCGTCGCGCAGGGCCGAATAAAGATTCATCGTCAGTCCATTCTTGCGCCGGAGGCCTTGACGACCGCAGCCCAGCGCTTGATTTCAGAGCTGACGAACTGCCCGAAGGCATCGCCATACAGATTGGGTATCTCCGCGCCCAGGCCGTGCCAGAGGTTGCGGATGTCATCCGTCGCGAACGCCTTGCGCAGCTCGGCCTGCATCGCGGCCACGGCTTCCCTGGACGTGCCCTTGGGCGCCCACAGGCCGTACCAGGTCGACACCTCATAACCGGGCACGCCGGCCTCGGCTGCGGTCGGCACATCGGGGAAGCCCACCGCGCGCTGCTTGCCCGCCACGGCCAGCGCCTTGACGCGCCCGCTCTTGATGTGCGTCGCGGATGAACCCAGGCCGTCGAACATCATGTCGACCTGACCGGCGATCAGGTCCTGCAGCGCCGGGCCGGCACCGCGGTAGGGGATGTGGGTGATGAAGGTCTTCGTCTGCAGCTTGAACAGCTCGCCGGCCAGGTGGTGGGACGTGCCGTTGCCCGCCGAGCCGTAGTTGAGCTTGCCGGGCTTGGCACGCAGGGTGGCGAGCAGGCCCTTCAGGTCGCCGACCGGCACCTGGCCCGGGTGCACGACGATGACCTGCGGCACGCTGGCCAGCAGGCCGACGGGAATGAAGTCGTCCTCCAGCCGGTAGTCGAGCCTGGGGTACATCGAAGGCGCGATGGCATGGTGCACCGCGCCCATGAAGAAGTTGTTGCCGTCCGGCGCCAGCCGGGCCGCCACGCCCGCGCCGACCGTGCCGCCGGCACCGCCCTTGTTGTCGATCAGCACCTGGCGGCCCATCTGCCGCGTCAGCATCGCGGTTAGCGGCCGCGCGAAGGCGTCAGTGCCGCCGCCGGCCGGGAAGGGCACGATCCAGGTCTGGGGCTTGTTGGCCTGCGCCTGCGCCAGCCACGGGCTCAGTAGCGCAGGCAGGGCAGGCAGGGCAGGCAGGGCAGGCAGCAGCGTGCGTCGCTTCATCATCGGCTTGTCTCCATCAGAGGTCTTGTGCCGACGATTATGGTCAGGCCGTCAGCAACGCCGTGACATGGGCCAGCAGCTCCTGTTTCGAGAAGGGCTTGTTGAGGCGGTCGCAGCGCGCCTCGTCCAGGAACTGGCGCGCCGTCGGCGACAGCGTGTCGCCGGTGACGAACAGCATGCGCCGCGCCAGCTGCGGCTGCGTGCGCTTCACCTCGCGCCACAGGCCCGCGCCGTCGAGGTCGGGCATGTGCAGGTCGCTGACGATGGCGTCGAAGCGGGCCTCGGCGAGCATCGCCAGCGCGACGGCGCCGGACTCCGCCGTCATGACCTCATAGCCTGCGCCGACCTGATCAGCG
>SEEY01000940.1 GCA_004211235.1 Rubrivivax sp. | reverse complement strand
GCTCGGCCGCATCGCCCGCGCGGCTCCAGCAGGCCGAAGCGGGCATACAGCGCGTCCACCCCGACAGCGGTGTCAGCGGCGGCGAATGCCGAGCCGCTCAGGCGCTCCAGCAAGCGGTCGGCCAGCGCCGCATGGCGCACCGCGACGCGGGCGATGCGGCCGAGCAGTTCGGCCAGCGCGGGGCTGGCGGTGGGTTGGAGGATGAACACTGCGGCGGGTTGCGGTTGGTTTCTGACTGGTATTCTTCTTCATGAGCGCTGATGGCGGCACCTCGGCGCCGCTCGGCAGGCCAAGCGAATGAACTGTAGACCAGTTTAAAACCAATTGACGGTGGTCAATGTTGGTATTAGAGTGGTATCCGACCAATTCATGTCCGTCATGCCGCTCGCTCTCGATCCTTCGCTCTTCACATTTCGCGACTCCGGGCGGCCCGCCCGCTGGTGGGTCGGCATCGATGGCGGCGGCACCAGCACCCGGGCCGTCGTTGCCGACGTCGCCGGTCGCGTGCTGGGCCGCGGTGAGGCCGGCGCGTCGGCGTTGAACCAGGGTGTCGACCAGGCATGGCGCCACATCGGTGAGGCCATTGCCCAAGCCGGCGTACCCGGTTTGCAACTGGCAGATTGTGCGCTGGGCCTGGGTCTGTCGGGCACCGGCGTGCCCGCCCAGCGGCAGGCTTTCGTCGCGGCGGACCCCGGCGTGGCACGGCTGGCGCTCACCACCGATGGCTTTGCCGGCCTGCTCGGCGCGCACGGGGGCCGGCCGGGCGCTCTGCTCATCTCAGGTACCGGCTCGGTGGCCGAGGCGCTGCTGGAGGATGGCAGCCAGCGCATGACGGGCGGCTGGGGCTGGCAGATCGGCGACGAGGGCAGCGGTGCCTGGCTGGGCCAGCAGGCGATGAAACTCGCCCAGGCCGCCTTCGATGGCCGTGCGCCGCGCGGGGCCCTCGCCGAGAGCGTCTACGCCGCCACCGGCCGGCGCCGTGAGGACCTGCTCGCCTTCTGCGCCCAGGCCGGTCAGGGCGGCTATGCCAGCCTGGCGCGCCTCGTCTTCGAGAACGCGCACGACCCCGCCGCCGCCGCCCTGCTCGATGCCGCCGCCCGCGCGCTGGACGAACTGGCCGTTGCCCTCCACCCGACCTTGCCGCTGGCACTGGCCGGCAGCATCGCCTTGCGCCTGGCGCCGCGCCTGAGCCCCGCCCTGCAGGCCCGCCGGGTCGAACCCCAGGGCGATGCTGCTGCCGGCGCGCTCTGGCTGATCCAACAACGAGAGACAAGCCTCGCATGAGCGCCATCTTCGATTTCAAGGCCGATCCGAACGCCGCCTCGCCGCTGTACATGCAGCTGGCGCAAGCCCTGGCGAAGGCGATCCGCGACGGCGTCTTCCACGCCGACGAGGCGCTGCCGAGCGAGCGTGTGCTCGCCGAGCAGCTGGAGCTGTCGCGCGTCACGGCGCGCAAGGCCATCGACCGGCTCGTCGAGCAGGGGCTCATCATCCGCAAGCGCGGCTCGGGCAACTAC
>SEEY01000939.1 GCA_004211235.1 Rubrivivax sp. | reverse complement strand
GGGCAGGCCGCTGCCGCGCAGGCCGTCCGCGAACGCGTGGCAGAAGCGCGGCCACGCGGTCGGAAAGATGCGGCGGATGGCCACCGGGCCGGCATCGCCGTGCAGCGGCGCGGTGCCGAAATCGAGGTCGCGCTCGAGCCGGCGGAACCACGGCAGCACCTCCGACCAGGACCAGCCGGCGGCGCCCGACGCCGCCCAGTCGTCGTAGTCGCGCGGCAGGCCGCGGTTGGCGGCCTGCACGTTGATGCTGGAGCCGCCGCCCATGACGCGGCCCTGTTCGTACACCTTGAGCGGGGCCGAATTGGTGGCGCGCGCCTTCAGCTGCGGCCAGATGAAGCGTTCGCCGCAGAACACCGGCATCGGGTAGCTGTCGCGGATCTCGGCGGGTACCGCGCCGGGCGGCGTGTCGGGACCGGCTTCGACCAGCGCCACGCGCAAGGCCGGATCCGCCGACAGGCGGTTGGCCAGCACGCAGCCGGCGGAACCGCCGCCAATGATCACATAATCGAAGCGCTCGTGGGCAGCCTGCATTCTTGTCTCCTGCTGTTCTGATGCGCAGCCGGTGAATGCCCGGATTGCCACGCTGTTGCCATAGCGTAGCGTGGATCAACCATCTATTCTAATAATGTTTATTTATGCTAAATATCAGAATAGCTGATGACCCGATGTCATCCGGAAACGGGCGTATGGGTGGTGATGAAGCGGCCGGCCGCCTCGATGACGCGGTCCGGCGCGTCGCGGTGCGGCGAATGGCCGCAGGCCGGCAGCACCAGCACCTGCGCCTGCGGCACCAGGCGCGCGATCCCTTGCACCTGCGCCAGCGTGCCGTACTCGTCGTCCTCGCCCTGGATGGCGAGCAGCGGCACGCCGATGCGCGCCACCTCGGCACGGATGTCCCAGCTGCGGAAGGCCGGGTCGAGCCAGACGTCGTTCCAGCCCCAGAACGCCGAGTCGACGTCGGCATGATGGCGCGCCAGGCGTTCGCGCAGCGGACCGGCGAGATAGGTGGCGCGGGCTTCGGCAATCGAGGCGATCGATACGTCCTCGACCAGGATGTGGGGCGCGGCGACGATAACGCCGCTCACCAGCCCGCCATGGCGGGCCGCCAGAAGCAGGGCGATCGAGGCGCCGTCGCTGTGGCCGAACAGCCAGGGTTTTACCAGGCCCAGCCTGGCCAGCAGCGCCGGCACGACTTCCCAGGCCTGCTGTTCCATGAAGTCGAGCGGCCAGCGCTCGTCATGCGGGCGGGCGGTGGAGCGCCCGTAACCGTAGCGCGAAAAGACCAGGCCGCTCAAGCCGTGGGCGCGGCACAGCCGTTCCGGGAAATCCTTCCACAGCGACACCGAACCCAGGCCCTCGTGCAGGAACACCACCGGCGGATAGGCGGAGTCGGCCACGCCCACCCAGTCGAGCTCCAGCTGCAACAGCTTGTCTCTCCAGGAAAGCTCCAGGATACGGGGGCGGGCGGCGCTGGCGGCAGTCGGCATGGCGGGGCGAAGGCGTGAACGATCGCCCCAGTGT
>SEEY01000938.1 GCA_004211235.1 Rubrivivax sp. | reverse complement strand
GGCAGCTTGGCGAAGCGCGCGTAGCCGAGGATGAAGGTCTCCAGGTGGCGCGTGCGCTCGCCGATGGTTTCCAGGATCTGCGGCAAGCGCTCGGTCTGGCCGCGCCGCACCAGCTCGGCGCCCGAGTGGGCGAGCGAGGCCAGCGGTGCCAGCGAATTGTTCAACTCGTGGCTGATGACGCGGATGACCTTTTTCCAGGTCTGCACTTCCTGGCGCCGCAGCTCGGCGGTCAGCTGGCGCAGCAACAGCAGTTCGTGGCGCTGCCCGTTCAGGCTGAAGTCGCGCCGCGCCAGGTGATAGACCTCTTCATCCTCGCCTTCGCCGGCGGAAAACAGGCCGTCGCCGCCGCGCGCCAGTGCCTCGACCAGTGCCGGCGCCGCGCTTGCCAATACCGCCTGCAGGGCGTGGCCTTCCAGCTTGCTGCCGTGCGCCAGCAGCTGGCGCGCAGCCAGGTTGGCATAGACGATGGTGCGGGTGCCGGCCGCGGTATCGGCCACCAGCAGCATCGCCACCGGCGTGTTCTGCACCATGGTGTCGAGCAGCAGCTCGCGCTGGACCAGGCCGAGGCGCTGTTCGCGCAGCACCTCGCCGAGCGCGTTGTGGGCCGCGACCAGGTCGGACAGCTCGTCGTTCTGCGGCCAGTGCAGGCTGAACGAAAAATCGCCGTCGCGGTAGCTCGTGACGGTGCCTTCCAGCGCGCGGAACAGCGACAGCACCGGCTGCACCTGGGCGCGCAGGGTGATGACCGCGAGCGGCACCACGCACAGCAGGCAGGCACAGAGCACCAGTAGCGGCTGGCCCGGCAACAGGTGGTCGAGCGCCAGTGCGATGCCGATGCCGAGCGCCAGCAGCGTCGCCACCAGTGCCGACCAGCGCGTGACCAGGGAAAGGCGCCAGCGCCTGAACCAGACCGCGTCCCCCGGACCCGGCGCCGCGTTCATGCCGAGCGCGCGATGCCGAGGCGCTCCATGCGCCGGTACAGCGCCTGGCGCGACAGCCCGAGTTCGGCCGCTGCCTGGGCGATGACGCCGCCGGCACGCGCCAGCGCCGCGGCGATGGCGTCGCGGTCCGGCTCCGCATCCGGCCCGGCGGCAACCGCCAGCGGCAGGCCGAGATCGAGCGGCTTGATCGTCGCGTCGCGCGCCAGCAGCGAGGCGCGCGCCATCACGTTCTTCAGTTCGCGCACGTTGCCGGGCCAGGCATGCGCCGCCAGCGCGCTTTCCGCACTGGGGTCGAGCCGCTTGCCCGGCGCCAGGAAGCTGCGCGCCAGCGGCAGGATGTCGCCCGGCCGCGCCGCCAGCGGCGGCAGCTTGAGTTCGATCAGGTTGAGGCGGTAGAACAGGTCTTCGCGGAAGGTGCCGGCGCGGATCATCGCCTGCAGATCGGCGTTGGTGGCGCTGATGACGCGCACCTTGACCTGCCGTTCGCGGTTCGAACCGAGGCGTTCGAAGCGCCCGGTTTCCAGCACCCGCAGCAGCTTCATCTGCCCGGCCAGCGGCAAGTTGCCGATTTCGTCGAGGAAC
>SEEY01000937.1 GCA_004211235.1 Rubrivivax sp. | reverse complement strand
TTGTTCTTTCTGAGCCAGGCCATCAGCTGCCTCCGCCCAGGCTGAGCACGAGGCTGCCCGAGAAGCCTTTGGGGCCACGCGTCAGCTGCGCCTCGACCGGCCGCGCGCGGGCGGCCGCGCGCACCTCGGCCAGCCACGCCTGCAGCACGGGTGCGGCAACGCCGTTGAGCGTCACGATGGCGCGGTCGCCGGCAAGGTTGAGCCGTGCAGCGGCGCCCAGATGCTCGACCGAGGCCTTCAGCGCGACCTCGGCCTGTGCCGGCGGCACCGGCGGCGTCTTGCGCAGCAACTGGGCTTCCTGCGCCTGGGCCTGCATCTGCTGCAGTTGCAGCTCCAGCGTTTCAAGCTCGCCGGGTGCCGTCTTCAACGTGCGCAGTGCCGGCGCGAGCAGCACGCTCCAGGCCAGCAGCAGGCCCAGCAGCACGCCGACAGACAGCAGCGCGAGGCGCTCGCGTTCGCCCAGGCCCTGCCACTGCGTCAGCGCCTGGGCCCGTGCGTGGCGAAGCTGGGCCTTGTAGCCTTCAATGGCGGTGGGGGTAACGGGTCGGGCCATCAGCGTCGTCCTTCGGCGGCAGCGCGGCTGACCGTCAGCTTGCCTTCGCTGGCGTCGAGCTGCCAGCCGGCGCTTTGCAACTGGTTGCGGAAGTTGTCCACCTGGGCCGCGCTCCAGCCCTGAGCCGACAGCGTCAGACGGCCGGGCTCGAAGGCGAGGGCATCGGCCGGCTGGCGGTCGGCCGGCCAGGCCATCGCGGCGGCACCAAGCAGCGCCTCGAGATCCTGCTCGCCGATGCTGCCGGCGCTGATGCGCAGCAGGTCGAGCTGCTTGCGCATCTGCACCGGCGCGTCGAGCACGGCACGCACCTGCGGGAAGGCCTCGGTCAGCGTCGTCGTGACGGCCTCGCGCCGCGCCGTCACTTCGCGGTTCTGGCGCCAGGCCCACAGGTTGAGGCCAACCAGCTGCACCACGATCAGCACGCCCAGGCCCCAGCGCACGGGCTGCCAGGGCTTGCGCATCAGGCTGCGACTGACCAGGCGCAGGGCGCGCACGCCACGGGCGCGGCGCGCGAGGTCGAACTGGCGCAGGTCCCAGGCGTTGTCCACCACGGCCAGCGCGCGCTGGGCCGGCGTCTGTACCGTGACCGTCGTGCCCAGCCAGCGCTCGGCCTTCGTCGCCACGGCCGGCGTGGCGCTCCACTGCGCTGCATGCACGAGGCCCGGCGGGAAGAACTGGCGCGCCAGGCCGCCCTGCAGCGGCAGCGTGCTGACGCCGTCGGTATGGCTCCAGCGCAGCGAGACGGCTTCGGCCGTGCCCGGCACTTCGAAGAAATGGCCTCGGGGAAGATCGTCCGGCCAGGCGAGCGGCGCGACGCGGTCGACGAAGACCTGGGCGGCGTCGAGCTGGCTCAGGTGCTCGGCCAGCCAGGCGCGCGACGTGGCAGCGACCCAGGCCGTGTCGCCGCCGACGGCATCGGGCTCGACGGCGAAGTGGAGCGCCTCGGGGTCGTCCAGGAGGCTCTCCTCGAG
>SEEY01000936.1 GCA_004211235.1 Rubrivivax sp. | reverse complement strand
CCCCCGTGACCTCCCGCAACGCCATCCTGGCTCCGGTCTATAACGAACAGCCGGGGCCGGTCTTCGCGCGGCTGCAGGTTATGATCGAATCGCTGGTGGAGCAGGGCGCCGCCGGGCGGTTCGACCTGTTCGTGCTCAGCGACACGCGCGATCCCGTCATTGCCAGCCTCGAGCGCGAGCATCACCGTGCGCTGCAGGCGCGCTTCGTCGGGATCGCCCGCATCTTCTACCGCCGCCGCGCCGTGAACACGGATCGCAAGGCGGGCAACATTGCCGAATGGGTGCGCCGGTTCGGCGGCGCCTATGACCACATGATCGTCTTGGATGCCGACAGCCTGATGAGCGGCGATGCGCTGGCGCGGCTGGCCACGGCCATGGAGGGCGCGCCGGGCTGCGGCCTGATCCAGACCGTGCCGACCATCGTCAACGGCCGGACCCTGTTCGCCCGCACCGAGCAGTTCGCCAGCCGCCTCTACGGCCCCATGTTCGCGCGCGGCCTGGCCTGGTGGAGCGGCTCGGAAAGCAGCTACTGGGGTCACAACGCCATCATTCGCGTCGCCGCCTTCGCCGAGCAGGCGGGCCTGCCACACCTGCGCGGACCCAGGCCATTCGGCGGCCACATCATGAGCCATGATTTCGTCGAGGCGGCCCTGATGCGGCGCGGCGGCTGGGAGATCCGGCTCGCACCCGAAATCGGCGGCAGCTACGAGGAAGGCCCGCCGACGCTGGTCGACCAGATCGTGCGCGACCGCCGCTGGTGCCAGGGCAACCTGCAGCACATCGGCGTGCTGTCAGCCAAGGGCCTGCATCCGCTCAGCCGCTTCCATCTGCTTCGCGGTTTCTCGACCTATCTGACGGCTCCGCTGTGGCTGGGGCTGTTGACGATCGGGCTGTTGCTGGCCTGTTTCCCCGGGCTGGGCGGCGCGGCGCCGTCTGGGGGTCTGCCGTACGGGGCGGCCGCCTTGTGGGCCGTCTTCGGGGCCTCGCTGGCCTTCCTGCTGGCGCCCAAACTAATGGCGGTGGCGCTGGTCGTGCGCGAGGGCGCCGCGCGTGGCTTCGGCGGCGCGGGACGGCTCCTGGCCGGTGTGGCGGTCGAGGTTGTCGTGTCCAGCCTGACCGCGCCGATCGTCCTGCTGGCCCAGACGGCAGCCATCCTTCAGATCGTCAGCGGCCAAGACTCCGGATGGGCCGCGCAGCGTCGCGACGCCGCTCGTCTGTCGCTGCGGGGTGCCCTGCGTCTGCACACGGTCGAGGCGCTGCTGGGCCTGACGCTGCTGACGCTGTGCCTGGTGTTCGAACCCGCCGCCCTGCCGTGGGTGGCCGTGCCGGCCGTCGCCCTGCTGGTCGCCTTCGCACTGTCGGCGCTGACGGCCCGGCGCGGCGTCTCGACGACAGGCTCGTCGCCCATGACCGCACGGGCGCGGCGCAGGATCGCCGGCGGGCTCCGCATCTCCGGCGTGGTCAGTAAGCCGAGATCGCCCATTGGCCGGGCCGTCAGCGCCGACAGTGCGAAGGCGACCAGCAG
>SEEY01000189.1 GCA_004211235.1 Rubrivivax sp. | reverse complement strand
CGGTGAGCTTGCGGCCCTCCCAGGCCGCCAGCGTCGCATGCGGCTCCATCATCGCGTGGCCCTGGTCGGGCGTCGTGTAGCTGGCGTCGAGCGTGACCGGCGCCTTGGCGAAGGCGGCGTCGAAGTCGCCCACCTTGGTCTGCGCCTTGCCGCCCATGCCGTCGCCCTTGGCCATCGGCGCGTGCGGCTTCTCGGCAGCGAGGTGGAAGCGGCCGGGCGCAGTCTCGTACTTGATGTCGATCAGCGCGGCGGCCGCACGCGCGTTCTCGAAGGTTGTCGCGACGACGACCGCCACCGCCTGGTGGTAGTGGCTCACCTCGGGGCCCGCCAGCAGCTTGGCGGTGTTCTTGCTGCCCTTGCCGAGCTTGCCGGCGTTCTGCGCCGTGACGATGGCCAGCACGCCGGGCGCCTTGCGCGCCGCCGCCAGGTCCATGGACTTGATGCGGCCCTTGGCAATGGCCGCACCGACGACGAAGCCGATGGCCGGGTCGGCCGTGGCGCCGTGATGCTCGTAGGCGTAGGGCGCCGTGCCGGTGGTCTTCAACGGCCCGTCGATGCGCGGCGTGGGCTTGCCGACGACCTTGCCCTGGTCGATCGGATTGGTGGTGGCGGGTTGGTCGAATCTCATCACGTCGCCTTTGCAGCTTGGAGGATGCCGGCGAGCGTGCGCTCGGCCAGGGGCAGCTTGAAGGCGTTGTCGTCCGTCGGCTTCGCGCCGGCGAACGCCTGCGCCGCGAAGGCCTGGGCGCCCTTGCCCAGCGAGGCCTCCGCCGCCTCGACGCGCCAGGGCTTGTGCGCCAGGCCGCCGAAGGCGACACGGCCTGTGCCGTCGCGTTGAACGATGGCCGCGACCGATACCAGCGCGAACGCATAGGACGCACGGTCCCGCACCTTGCGGTAGACGTGCACGCCGGCAACGGGCGCCGGCAGCAGTACCGACGTGATCAGCTCGCCGTGCGCCAGCACATGCTCGATGTGCGGCGTGTCGCCGGGCAGCTTGTGGAAGTCGGCAATCGGGATGCGGCGCGTCTGCCCGTCGGGCTTGACGGTCTCGACCTGGGCGTCCAGCACGCGCATGGCCACGGCCATGTCGCTCGGGTGCGTGGCGATGCAGGCCTTGCTTGAACCGATGACGGCCAGCGACCGGCTGATCCCGCCGATGGCCGAACAGCCGCTGCCGGGCTGGCGCTTGTTGCAGGGCTGGGCCGTGTCGTAGAAGTACGGGCAGCGCGTGCGCTGCAGCAGGTTGCCCGCCGTCGTCGCGCGGTTGCGCAGCTGGCCCGAGGCGCCGGCCAGCAGCGCGCGCGACAGCACCGGGTAGTCGCGCTTCACGGCGGCATCCGCCGCCAGGTCGCTGTTGCGCACCAGCGCGCCGATGCGCAGGCCGCCGTCGCGCACTTCCTCGATACGGTCCAGGCCCAGCGCGTTGACGTCGACGACGTGGGTCGGCGTCTCGATCTGCAGCTTCATCAGGTCCAGCAGATTGGTGCCGCCGGCGATGAAGCGCGCATCGGGCCGCTGCGCGACGGCGGCGGCGGCTTCGGCCGGCGTGCGGGCGCGCTCGAAGGTGAAGGCCTTCATGCGGCACTCCTCGCCACGGACGTGATGGCCTCGGCAATGTTGGAGTAGGCGCCGCAGCGGCAGATGTTGCCGCTCATGCGTTCGCGCAGCTCGTCGGCGGACAGCAGCGGCTTCACGGCCAGGTCTGCCGTCACGTGGCTGGGCATGCCGTGTTGCAGTTCGTCCAGCATGCCGACGGCCGAGCAGATCTGCCCCGGCGTGCAGTAGCCGCATTGGTAGCCGTCCTTGGCCACGAAGGCGGCCTGCAGCGGATGCAGTTTGCCCGGCGCGCCCAGGCCCTCGATGGTCGTCACCTTGGCGCCCGGCGCCATGGCGGCCAGCATCAGGCAGCTGTTGATGCGCCGGCCGTCCAGCAGCACGGTGCAGGCGCCGCACTGGCCGTGGTCGCAGCCCTTCTTGGTGCCGGTCAGCTTGAGCTGTTCGCGCAGCAGGTCGAGCAGCGTCGTGCGCGTGTCGACGTCGACCGTCTGCGCCTTGCCGTTCACCTCCAGCGTCAGGCGCACCATCGTGCCGGGCGGGCTGCCGGTGGCGGGCGGCGCGTCGTCCGCCGCGCCGGCCACCGAGATGGTCGCCGTGCCGGCACTGGCGCTGGCAATCAGCACGTCACGGCGTGAAAGACATCCGTATCCATCGTTCATGGCCCACCCCTCCTGCTGACAAGCTGAGCAGCCTAGATGGCAGCGCAGTGCCGCGCACGTCGGACAAGGCGCCGTCAGCTCGCAGGACGGGTGGTCACTCCCCCAACACGACCCCCTCACGGCGTGGATCGGCGCCGCCGACCCAGCCCGACGGCGTGCGCATCAGCACCTGCAGCCCGCTGGTCAGGTCGGTCTCCACGACCGCATGGCCACGGCCGCGCAGGTCGGCGAGCTGTTCGACCGTCAGCGCGCCGCGCTCGACGATCAGGCTGCCGGTGTTGAAGTGGCCGAAGTTCGGCAGGTCCACCGCCTGCTGCACCGGCAGGCCCCAGGCCAGCGCGCCGGTGATGACCTTGGCGACGTAATGGATGATGACCGGCCCGCCGGGAGATCCGGCCACCAGGACGAGCTTGCCTGCGCGGTCGAACACGAGCGTCGGCGCCATGCTGGAACGCGGCCGCTTGCCGGCCTCGACGCGATTGGCCACCGGCTTGCCGTCGCCACCGACCGGATTCAGCGAGAAGTCGGTCAGCTCGTTGTTCAGCATGAAGCCGCCGGCCAGGCCGGTGCCGCCATCGCTCATGACGCGGTTGCCGAAGGCGGACTCGACGCTCGTCGTCATCGCCACGGCATGGCCCTCGGCATCGACGACGCTGATCTGGCTGGTGCCGGATTCGAGCTGCTCGGCCTGCGGCGCCCATGCGTGCCGGATGCCGGGCTGGCCGGCCATGGCGGGTGGCATCGCCCGCTCGCCGATCAGGGCGCCACGCTCGGCAAGGTAGGCCGGCGCCAGCAGGTTGAGCCAGTCGCCGCCCGGCGCCGCCACGAAGGCCGGGTCGCCGATGAACTGCGCCCGGTCGGCAAAGGCCAGCTTGGACGCCTCGGCATAGGCATGCAGCCAGTCGGCAGTGAGGCCCCTGGCGGTGCGCGCCTGGGGTTGCGTGTCGAGCAGGCCGAGGATCTGCATCAGCGTCAGGTGGCCGGACGTCGGCGGGCCGAAGCCGCAGACGCGATAACTGCGCCATTCATTGCACAGCGGCGGGCGCACCACCGGCTTGTAGCCGGCCAGGTCATCGGTGCTCAGCAGCCCCGGCCGGGCATGGCCCTGCACTCGGCGCACGATGTCCTCGGCCACCGCGCCTTCGTAGAAGCCCGCCGCACCCCGCTTGGCGATGCCGCGCAGCACCGCGGCATACGCGGGGTTCTTCAGCAAGGTGCCGACCGGCCTGGCGTTGCCGGCGGCATCGAAGAAGTAGGCCGCCGCCTGGGCGTCCCTTCGCAGCGCGGCCTCGCCCGAGGCCAGCTCGAACAGGCGCGGGCTGATGGCAAAGCCCTGATCGGCCAGCCGGATGGCCGGCTCGAACAACCGCGCCCACGGCAGGCTGCCGTGGGCCTTGTGCGCCTCGGCCAGCATGGCCAGCACGCCCGGCACGCCGGTGGACAGGCCGCTCATGATGGCGTCGCGCATCGCCAGCGGCTTGCCGTCGGGCTTGAGGAACATGCCCGGCGTGGCCGCAGCCGGCGCCGTCTCGCGGCCGTCGTAGCTCTGCACCTGGCGCCCGTCCCAGTGCATCAGGAAGGCGCCGCCGGCGATGCCGCTGGACTGCGGCTCGACGAGGCCGAGCACGGCCTGCACGGCGATGGTGGCATCGACGGCCGAGCCGCCGGCGCGCAGCACTTCCAGCCCGGCCTGCGCAGCGAGCGGGTTCGCCGCCGTGACGGCAAAGCGCTGGACTGGCGCCGTCAGGCCGACCGGCCGGGCGGCGCGTGTGGTGGCGGCTTCGGGCTGCTCGACAGGCTGGGCCAGCGCGCCGGCAGACGCCAGCAGCGCGGCGATGCAAAGTGTCTTCAAGGGCATGCGCGCCATCTTAGGCAGCGCGCCGCACCCTGTCAGAAGTAGCCCAGGTCCTTCTGGGTGTAGTTGCCGATCTGCGGCAACACCATCGGCAGGTCCGTCGCCGACACGCCCATCCACGTCGCCAGCGTCGCCGCGAGTTGGTCCACCGACGTGGTCGGCAGAAGCCGACCCTGGCCGACGTCATCCGGCCCGTTGACGCTCACCGACGGCAGCGTGCCGTAGAAGCGCCCGCCCTTCACCGCGCCGCCCATGACGAAGTGGTGGCTGCCCCAGCCGTGGTCGCTGCCGTCGCCGTTGCTGGTCAGCGTGCGGCCGAAGTCGCTGGCGGTGAAGGTGGTCACCTTGTCGGCCACGCCGAGCTCGACGGTGGCGGCGTGGAAGCTGGCGAGGGCGTCGCCCACCTGGGTCATGAGCAGCGGATGCTGGGTGACGAGCAGGTCGTGCAGGTCGAAGCCGCCGATGGAAACGAAGTAGACCTGGCGCGCCGCGCCCAGCGCCTGGCGTGCGGCGATGAGCTTGGCGACCATCAGCAACTGGTTGGAGAGTGACGCCGTCGTGTCGAACGCAGTGCCGAAGGCCGGCACCGCGGCCAGCGCCGTGCCCAGCGTGGCCTGCGCGTCCACCGAGCGCTTCACGACGCGGTTGAGCTCGGCCTCCATCCAGTGCGTGCGGTCGGCGGTGATCAGCGAGCGAAGCGCGGTGGAGCAGGCGGCCGAGCCATACAGCGACTTGGTGATGCCGTTGATGGGCACCGCGCCGCTGGTCGAGACCTGGTACTGCACGGCCTGTTTGCCGGCCATGTAGACGGCGTTGCCCGAGACGTTGATGCAGGTGAAGGTGGAGGTGCCGTTGCCGCTCAGGAACAGGTCGCCGAGCCGCCCACCCCAGCCCGACGTGGCGCCCTCGGGCGAGCTGGCCTGCCAGACGGATTGCTGGTCGTTGTGCGAGAACAGCTTGGGCGGCAGCGGCACGCTCTGCGCCTTGTACTGCGCCAGCGTCGTCGGCTGCACCAACGTGCCGACGTTGAGCTGCACGGCGAGCCTGCCGGCATCCCACAGGCCCTTGAGCTTGCCCAGGTTGGGCGCCAGTGCCATCTGACGGCCGTCGCTCCCGGCCGGCAGCGCCGTGGCCGCGAGCGTGTCGCGCGGGATGGCGAGCGTCTGGCGGATCGTGCTGTAGGCGGCATGGCCGGCTGCGTCGTAGGGCACGAGGGTGTTGCCGTAGTCGTTGCCGCCATAGAGGAAGACGCAGACCAGCGCCTTGTAGTCACCCGGCGTCGTGGCCGCCGCGGCCTCGCCGATGCCGGCCAGCGACAACGCCCAGGGCGCCGCGGTGCCGGCCACGCCGAGGGCGGAGGCACGGCGCAGGAACTCGCGGCGCTGCAGTTCGGGGAGTTTGTTGGGCTTCATTTCTGGACCAGGTAGTCGGGGCAGGCCATCAGCATCAGGATGGCGGCGTACACGCGGTTGAGCTTGCCGGTGTCGGTGCTGGCGCTGATGGTGGCGACGGCGGTCGCAACGGTCGATTCGGTCGCCGCCGAGATGCCGCCGCCGCCCAGCCGCAGTGCCAGGTTGGCAACCAGCCCCGGCGGGTCCGCCACCAGCGCCAGCTCCGCGGTGTAGCTGACCTTGACCTCGCCGATCCCGCTGGCGATGGCCGTTTGCAGGAAATTGAGATAACCCGCGGCCGTGCTCTCGTTGCAGAGCTGGAATTCCGGCGCCGTGACGCCGTTGCTGCCGAGCGTGGAGCCCGGCGGCACATAGCCCGGGCGGAAGAAGTTGAAGACCGAGCCGCTGCGCAACGGGCTCTGCCCCAGGCGCGTGGCGGGGTTGCTGGTATCGCCGATGTTCCACAGCGCGGTGGGCGACGCGGCGCTGAAGGTCCGCGCCCACTGCAGCAGGCGCTGCACCGGCTCGCGCAGCTTGCCGGCGGAGTTGGTGGTCGGCACGCTGCGCGCTTCGCTATCCAGCAGCACCGCGCGCAGCACCGCCTTCAGATCGCCACGCACGCCAGAACCGTTGTCGGCCCACACGGCGGACACGCGCGCCACGTAGGCCGGGCTCGGGTTCGAGGTCACCAGGCGCTGGATCAGCTGGCGGCCGATGAAGGGGCCGACGTTGGCATGGTTGGCGAGCGTGTCCATGGCCGTCTTCATGGCCGTGGCGCCGTCGGCAGTGGCGGGGATGTCGACCCCCAGCACCTTCTTCGCACCGGTGGAGAAGCGGGATGCGGTGTTGACCATCGGCTTCTTCACATAGGCCGGGTCCGTGCTGCTCGTGCCGTCGTAGTCCCAGCCGGTGAAGACGCGGGCCAGCTCGGTGATCTGCGCCTGCGTGTAGGTCTCCAGCGGCTTGCCGTCGCTGCCGAGCTTGGCCGTGCCGTCGGCATTGAGCTGCACCAGGCCGATGCTGAACAGCTGCATCACCTCGCGGGCGTAGTTCTCGTCGGGCACGCGGCCGGTGCGGGTGTCTTCCTTCTGGTTGCCGCGCATGTTGAGGTAGACGCCCATGGCCGGCGACAGCGACACGGCCTCGATCAGCGTGCGGTAGTTGCCGAAGGCATGCTGCTCCAGCAGGTCGACATAGGCCGCGCCCATGAAGCCGCGCCACTGTGCGGGCAGGCCGGCCATCGACACGACGAAGATCTCCGACAGCGCCAGCACGACGCGCTGGCGCAGCGTGTCGGGCGCCGACATCAGCTTGCGCCAGAGCGTGTTGTCCAGCCCGGTGAAGCTGTTGCGGTTGGCGTCCACCGCATAGCCCTTTTCCACCATCCAGTCGAAATGACCCGCGGCAACCGGCATCGCGAACTGGGCGTCCAGCCAGGCGGCGTAGCCATTGGCCTTGACGGTGGCCATGTCGGCCGTCGACGCGGCGAAGCCGGCCTGGGCGAGGAAGCGCGCCGCCTCGGCGTCGGTTGGCGGTGGAGGCGGCGGCGGTGCAGCCACGGGCACGGAGCCCGGACCGGGGCTGCTGCCGGCGCCGGTGCTGCCACCGCCACCGCAGGCGGTCAGCGCCGAGGCCGCGGCGAGGGCCGCCGCCGCAGATTTCAGCGGCGCGCGCCGGTCGATGTCGTCGTGCGGATCTGCGGCGGGCGGGGCTGGGAGGGCGGCGAGCAGGTCAGGCATGGGGCATCCGGTGTTGGCGCGGGCGGATGATCGCCAACGCCCACGCTCACCGGCGCACCTCCCCGCC
>SEEY01000935.1 GCA_004211235.1 Rubrivivax sp. | reverse complement strand
TCTGGCACTTCCTGCGCCTGCTGTACGTGAAGCTGGGCGTGCAGCACTGCGTCAACGACGGCGCGCCGGTGAAGCCGCAGAGCGTCGAGAGCATCGCGGCGCAGCTGCTGCGCGACTACCGCGGCCAGCACGTCGGCCTGCTGGCGCCGCTGGTCGTCAACCGCAAGGGCGTCTACACCGACCTCGCCAAGTGGGCCAAGGGCCGCGGCCACACGCACTTGCGCGTGGACGGCGAGTTCCTGCCCACCAGCCCCTGGCCGCGCATCGACCGCTTCAAGGAGCACACGCTGGAGCTGCCGGTCGGCGACCTGGTCGTGTCACCCGAGAAGGAGGCCGAGCTGCGCGAGCTGCTGGCGAAGGCGCTGGACGTGGGCAAGGGCGTGCTGCATGTGCTGGCGCCGCTCGACGGGCTCAACCTGGAAGGGTCGACCGGCGCCGGCATCGGCACGGTCAAGGTGTTCTCCACCAAGCGCGCCTGCCCGGTCTGCGGCACCAGCTATCCCGAGCTGGACCCGCGCCTCTTCTCCTACAACTCCAAGCATGGCTGGTGCACGAGCTGTGTCGGCACAGGCCTGAGCCTGACGCGCGAACAGCGCAAGGCGCTGGACGACAGCGTGCAGAGCGACGACAACCGCGGCCGCGAGCAGAGCTTCCCGTCGGAGGAAGCGGAGGTGGAAGGTCTCGCCGATGCGCCGTGTCCCGATTGCCACGGCACGCGGCTGAACGCGACGGCGCGCTCGGTGGAGTTCGAGGACAAGGCCATCGGCGACGTCGCCGCCTGGAGCGTCGGCCAGGCGCGCGACTGGGTCAAGGGCCTGCATCTGCATGGCCGCGATGCCGACATCGCCCGCGACGTGGTCAGCGAGATCCTCGGCCGGCTGGAGTTCCTCGAGGAGGTGGGCCTGGGCTATCTGACGCTGGACCGCGCCGCACCGACGCTGTCCGGCGGCGAAGCGCAGCGCATCCGCCTCGCGGCGCAGCTGGGCAGCAACCTGCAGGGCGTCTGCTACGTGCTGGACGAGCCGACCATCGGCCTGCATCCGCGCGACAACAAGATCCTGCTGAAGGCGCTGGGCACGCTCGGTGACAAGGGCAACACGCTGGTGGTCGTCGAGCATGACGAGGACACCATCCGCCGCGCCGACCACATCATCGACATCGGCCCCGGCGCCGGCAAACGCGGTGGCCGCGTCGTGGCTCAAGGCACGGCGGCACAGCTGGCCGAGGTGGCGGAGTCGACGACCGGCCGCATGCTGGCGCATCCGCTGCTGCATCCGCTGCAGGCGCGCCGACCCATCGAGGCGGATGCACCGAAGTTGACCGTGCTGAACGCGTCGCTGCACAACCTGAAATCGGTCACGGTGGACGTGCCGCTGCACCGCCTCGTCGCCGTGACGGGTGTGTCGGGCTCGGGCAAGTCGACGCTGGCGCGCGACGTGCTGCTGGCCAACATCGCCGTGGCCGTGCCCTTGAGAAAGGCGCCCGCCAGGTGGGTCGGCTGCGATGGCGTCCCAGAAGCCGATGTAGGT
>SEEY01000188.1 GCA_004211235.1 Rubrivivax sp. | reverse complement strand
GTTCTGCAGGTGGCCGTTGTGCACGCCGAAGGGGTTGACGCCGCCATTCACCAGCAGTCCGTTGGCCTTGATCGTCAGCTGGCCGCTGTTCGTGGACGTCAGCGACGTGGCGGCGCCGACGGGCCAGACGCCGCCGGCGGTGCCGAGGGTCAGCGTGGTGCGGTTGTTCAGGATGGCGAGGCCGAAGCCCGCGTAGTCGAGCGTCAGCGAACCCGTCTGGATGTCGCCGTCGTTGACCAGCGTGCCGTAGACACCCATGTCGCCCGTGTTGCGGAGCGTGCCGGCGTTGCCCTGGGTCGCGCCCTGGCGGATCACCAGGTCGCCGGTCTCGAGCCGGCTGCCCGCCATCAGGTTGAAGCTGCTGTAGGGGCTGCTTTGACCGGAGGCGTCGCCGATGTCCAGGTAGCTCACACGCAGGGTGCCGGCGTTGTTGACCGTGCCGCCCGCCCAGTCGATCACCTGAAACAGACTCGTCAGTTCCAGCGTGGCACCCGCCGCGTTGTCCAGCTGGCCATGGTTCTCGAAGCTGCCGCCGATGCCGGTCATCGACAGCATGCCCTTGTTGAACAGCTTGCCGTTGTTGACGACGTAGCCTGCGTTGACGAGCAGCGCGTTGTTGGTGAACACGCCTTCGTTGGTGAGCACCGCGTTGATGTTGTTGTGGATGTCCGCGTAGCTGTCGAGCGTGCCGCTGGCCGCATTGGTCAGCGCGCCGTAGCTCGACAGGCCACCTCGGCCATTGACGCCGAGCAGGCCCGGCAGCAGCGTGAAGCCGGCCTGGTTGATCAGGTGGCCGCTGGCATCGATCTGGAGGGCGAAGCCGTCCTGGCAGCCGTTCGGGTTGTTGTTGGTCAGCAGCTTGCTGATGTGCTGCACGACCGGGTTCGGCGCCGGCAGGATGTAGTTGGCCTTGTCGCAACTCAGCGCCAGCGCCGGCGCGGCGGTGAGCCCCGTGAGGGTCAGGCCGACGGTGCAGGCAGCGAGGCGTCGGAAAGAGGGCTGGCGCATCAGGTTCTCCAGGTTCGTTGGGTGCGACTATGGAAAGCCGCCACCGTCCCTGTGTGTGGGGGGCTGTACCGCGAATGCGGCACGTCTCCTCCCTTCTGATGAGACGGCGTTCCTACACTGGCGCCAGGAGGCTGGCTGCATGACCGACGTGGTGCCGGACACGGAGCAGTTGCGCCAGCGCGTGGAGCTCGACTCGATGCGCCTGTTCCTCACGCACCTGCGCGGCACCATGACCGCGCTGGCCGTGCTCATCGCCGGCATGGTGCTGGCGTGGGAGGACTTTGCGCCGCTGGGCTGGCGGCTGGCGTGGGCGGCGACGGCTTACGTCGGTTGCCTCGGCCAGGCCTGGATCGGCTGGCGGCTGGCGGGCCGGCAGGACCTGGCGGCCGTGCTGCCGCGCTGGTTGCCGTGGCTGCACGTCAGCATCGCGGTGAGCAGCACGGCCTGGGGCCTGACGCCGTTGATGCTGTCGCAGGGGCCGTCGCCCCAACTGCCGATGCTGCTGGCCTGTGCCTTCAACGTCAGCGTGCTGTTTGCCAGCACCTATGCCCCGGCCACGCCGCGCATGGGGCTGGTGCTGGCGGTGCCGATCACGGCGCTGTCCACCCTGGCCGTGGCCATGCACCCGGGCTACGGCGTGCACGCGCTTGGCTGTGGTCTCTTGTTCGTCTGCGTGGCTGCGCATGGCTACCGGTTGCAGGTGGCCTACCGCGATGCGCTGGTGAGCCGCCGCGAGGCCGAGGCGCTGGGTGAAGCCCTGCGGCTGCAGCAGCAGCGCATGCACGAGACCGAGCGGGAGCACGCGCTGCTGCTGGAGCGCCAGCGCCTGATGCGCGACATGCACGACGGCGTCGGTTCGCACCTCATCGCGCTGCTGCGCATGGCCGAGAGCGGCGTCGGCGGTGCGGCGCTGGCCGAACTGCTGCGCAGCGCCATCGAAGACCTTCGGCTGACCATCGACTCGCTGGAACCTCTGGAGCACGACCTGGCCACGCTGCTGGCGACGCTGCGCACGCGCGTGGGCCATCGCCTGGACGGCGCCGGCCTGAAGCTGGAATGGGCCATGGCCGACATGCCGCCGCTGCCCTGGCTAGAGCCGGCGCTGGCGTTGCAGGTGCTGCGGTTGATCCAGGAGGCGATGACCAACGTCATCAAGCATGCCCAGGCGCACACGCTCAGCCTGTCGGCGCAGGCAGCGGGCGATGCGCTGGAGGTGTGCATCCAGGACGACGGCTGCGGATTCGACATCGCGTCCGCCGCGAGCGGCCAGGGCCTGACCAGCATGCGCCAGCGCGCGCAGGCGCTGGGCGCGGCGCTGCACTGGCACAGCGCGCCGGGGCAGGGCACCCGGGTGAAGCTGCGGCTGCCGTTGCGGCAGGCGTCGGGCGCTAGCGGGCCTTGAAGATCTCCGCCAGCACATCGGGCCGGCCTTCCACGCGCTGCAGCACCGGGTGGCGCGGCCCGGTGCGCACGTCCAGCGCCACGGTGCGGAACTCGTCGTCGCGGTGGATCAGCAGCTGCAGCGGCTTGTCGCCACTGCGGTTGTCGTTCAGCGCCGCTTCCGCGCGTTCGGGCGTGAAGGCCCGGCCGTTGACGGCGAGCAGCTTGTCGTCCGGTGCCAGCCCGGCGCTGAAAGCGGGCGAGGCCCAGTTGACCCCGACGACGCTGCCTTCGGCGTCCACGCTCACCCCGGCCGAATAGCGCATCGAGAACAGCGGCTTCTTCGCGTTCAGCGAGGCCAGCTGCAGCGGCGTGCGCTTGTCGACGAAGGCGACCGTCCAGCCGCTGCGCGCCAGGCCGTCGAGCGTCGTCGTGGGCATGCGGTGATCCAGCCGCGCGCGCAGGAAGCGGCGCCAGTCCATCGGCTCCACCGCGTTCAACGCTGCCACGACGTCGTCGATGCCGTAGACGCTGGGCGTGCGGTTGCCGTCCTGGCCGTTAAAAAAGCGCCGCGCGAAGTCGTCCAGCGAGCGCTGGCCGCCGCTGCGTTCGCGGATCAGCGTGTCGGCATCCAGCCAGATCAGCAGCGCGGCGTCGTTGTAGTAGTCATAGCCGAGCGTCCAGTCCCACCACTTCTGCGTGCCGTGCGAAGCCAGCGCCGGCGTGTTCGTCGTGTCCTGCAAGTCGCGCCATTGCCGGCCGGGCAGGTCGGCGGTGCGCGCGCCGGTCAATGCCAGGTCGTGGCGCATCTGCTCGGCCGTCACCAGCCCGCTGCGCACGGCCAGCACCTGGCCCCAGTACTGCGTCAGGCCTTCGTAGACCCACAGCAGCTCGTTGCGCGTGGGCGAGTTGAGGTCGAGCTGCTCCAGCCCGCGCGGCCGGCGGAACTTGCCGTTCCAGGCATGGGTCAGCTCATGGGCCAGGTCGTCGCGCGAGCGGCTGGCGGCGGCCCAGTCGGCGAAGTAGTCACCGTCGTAGCTGTTCTCGCTGGACTCGTGATGCTCCAGCGCGATGTGGCCGAAGCCCTTGCCGTCGGCCAGCAACAGGTCGTAGTGCCGCCAGGGCCGAAAGCCGAACAGCTTCTCGGCCTGCTGAAGCAGGCGCCGGTGCGTGTCGATCTGCTCGTCGCTGGGCGCCGTGCCGCCATCACGTGTGCGAAAGAGATGCAGCGCGGCCGGCCGTGCGGTGCCAGGCGGGTCCAGTTCCACACGGCGGTAGTTCACGCCGGCATAGACGGGCGAGTCCAGCAGCGTCTCCAGCGTTTCGGTCTGGAACTCGACCCACCCTTCGCCTTGCGTCGAAACCGCCGAGGCCCGCAGCGCGCTGCCCCAGGACCAGCCGACCGGCAGCTTCACGCGGCTTGCCACTTCCATCTCGGCGAGCGGGCGGTTGGACGGATAGAGCAGCAGCGACGGCCAGGTCAGGGCCAGGGCGTCGCGCGACTGCAGGCTGTCGCTCAGGGCGCCCTTGGTCGGGCCCAGCCACTGGTAGTGCACGTCGATGGCATGGGCGCCCTCTGGCACCTGCACGTCGAAGCCGTGCAGTTCATCCGCCGCACGCGTCCACAGCAGCCGCTGGCCGCCGACCCGCACCGTCAGGCCGGCCAGCTGCACGACGTCGCCCGCCGGTCCGTGAAAGCCCGGCAACCAGCGCGGGTAGAGCAGCCGCAGCGGCCCGGACTCGGCGGGAATGGTTTCATGGACCTGGAAGATCCATTGCGCGGTGTTCGAGGCGTCGACGCGCACGGTCATCGCGGGCCGTGGTGTGTCGTCATCGGATGCGGCAAAGGCGTTGACGGCGGTGAGCCAGAAGCTGGCGCACAGCGCGCCGAAGAGGGTGAGCCATCGGTTCATCGGATATCTCCTGTCGGCGGCCAGGCCGTCACGGGCTCTGCCAGGCCATGCGGCGGCGGCGAAAGCGGGTGGCGCTGACCTTGGGCGGCGTTTCGGGCCAGATGCTGATGCGGGGCAGGTTGGCTGCGGCCGTCGCGCCACTGCGGGGCGGCGGCGACGTCGGCGGCACGCCGAGCCAGGCGACGCAGCACAGCATCAGCACACGCGCGGCGAGCCAGCAGCAAGTGCGGCGTGGCATGGGGCGACCCCACCGTGGTCAGCGGTAACCGGCCACGGCGCGGCCGCGCGCCAGCACGCCGAGTACGGTGAGGCCCGCGGCGAACAGCGCCGCAGCGCCAGGCTCGGGCACCGGCAGAGGCGCGCCGCTGAACCGGACGTCATCCACGGCAAGCCATGCGTAGCCGACACCGCCGGTATTGGCATCGCTGTCGACGGCACGGAAATAGAAGGTGTCGCCGGCATGGAATCCGGCCGCCGCCAGGTTGAAGCTGCGGGTCGACCAGTTGTCGTTCAGCGGCGCGGCGACCGTGCCAACGACGATCTGGCTGGCGTTCAGGAGCTCGAACCGGTTGGCCCCGTTGCCCCCGGGCCCCGACCAGCCGGTGGCCTGCCACTGGAGGGTGTCGAAACTGGCCGTCAGCGGCCCGGACGTGAGGGTGCCGGTGGCTGATTCGCTCGCCGTGCCAGGTGCGCCGGACGCGGCGAAGCTGGCACCTTGCGCGGGGCCGATGTGCACGGAGCCGGTCGCCTCGGCGACCACCGCCCAGGCGTTGCCCGCCGCCGTCCAGCCGGTCGGCAGGCCGCTCTCGAAGTCGGCGATGGCGCCCGCGTGAGCGCCTGCGGTGCAGGCCATGGCGAGTGCCGCGGCGGCTCGTGTCACGAAGGGGTTGCGCATGTTGAAGCTCCGGGTTGGGATGGCCCCATTCTGGAAATTCGGCAGCGCGACGAACACCCTTCCCGTACCGCAATCACGGCACGTTTCCCCAACTCTGTGGAGCCCTGCTCCCTACACTCGATCGCATGAAACTGCGCGTGCTGATCGTCGACGACGACCCCACCGTGCTGCAGCCGTTTGCGGCGGCGGTGGAGGCGGCAGGAGACATGCAGGTGGTGGGCCAGGCGGCCACCCTTGCCGCGGGCGTGCACCTGCTGCACAACACCCGGCCCGACGTGCTGCTGGTGGACCTGGGCCTGCCCGATGGCGACGGCACCGCGCTGATTGCCGAGGCCGCGCGATCGCTGCCGGATTGCGAGGCCATGGTGGTCACGGTGTTCGGCGACGAGGCCCATGTGCTGGCGGCCATCGAGGCCGGCGCCACCGGCTACCTGCTGAAAGACGCGTCGCCCGCCGAGATCGTCGAGCAGCTGCGTGTGCTGAAGGCCGGCGGCAGCCCGATCAGCGCCGTCATCGCGCGTCAGATGCTGCGCCGCTCGGCGGCCTGGTCGCAGGCGCAGCGCAGCGCGTCCGGCCCGGCCGGCACCGCAGAGGGCGACGCGACGCTGTCGCCGCGCGAGCGCGAGGTGCTGGCGCTGTGCGCCAAGGGCTACAGCTACGAGGAGATCGCGCCGCTGCTGGCGGTGTCGCGGCACACCGTCACCACCTTCGTGAAGCGCATCTACCGCAAGCTGCAGGTGCATTCGCGCACCGAAGCCGTCTACGAGGCGCGCCGCATGGGGCTGCTGCGTGATTGAGCCGCGCGTGCTGCGGTGGCTGTCGGTGCTGCTGTGGGCGCTGATGTTCGCGGCCGCAGGCGGGGCGGCGCAGGCGGGCGAAGGATTGGCGCATCGCTACGAGCAGGCGGACCATCTGGTCGTGCCGCTCAGCGCAGCCGACGCCGGCCCGCCGCTGGAGGGCGGCGCGTGGCAGCCGGTGGCCTTGCCCGACCTGCAACGGCGCGACGTCGTGCGCGCCACCGAGCAGGGCAACGAACGCACGATGCACTGGTACCGGCTGCAGTGGACGGTGCCGGCCGGCCTGGCGCCCGGCACGCCACTGGTCGTCTACGTGCCGCGCGTCATCTCCCAGGCCGCGCAATTGTGGCGGCTAGAGGCGCTGGGCTGGCGCCCGGTGTTCGACAACCAGGCCGGCGCCATGGAGCAATGGAACCGGCCGCTGCTGATTCCGCTGCCGCCCGATGCGATGGCGCCGGGCCAGACGCTGACGCTCGCGCTGGGCACGCCCAGCCGCCAGGGGCGCTTCCACGCGCTGTCGCACGTGTGGGTGGGCCCGGAGGTGGAGCTGCGCGAGCGGCACGCGCTGCGCAGCGCGCTGCAGCAGACGGTGCCGGCCGCGGCCAGCCTCGCGATGCTGGCGCTGGGGCTGCTGTCCTTCATCGTCTGGCTGGGCCGCCGGGACGAGCGCGGCTATCTCTACTTCGCCTGCGCAGCGATCGGCTGGACGGTGCGCAACCTGCACCTGTTCATCAACCTGCCGAACTCCGACACGGCCTCCGAGTGGTTCTGGTGGATGACGGCGGCCTCGGTGTCCTGGTTGATGCTGGCGACCTATCTCTTCGCCTTCCGCTTCGACGCGCGCCGGCTGCCGCGCCTCGAGCGTGGGCTTGCGCTGTTCGTGCTGGCCGGCACGCTGATCACCGTCCCCGGCCTGATGCCGCTGGGGCTGCTGGTGCAGCATGGCACCAACCTCGCGGCGGGGCTGACCGTCACCGGCGTGCTGACCGTGCTGGCCGTGCGCGGCGGGCGCCGTGAGCTGCGCGTCATCGTCGCGGCGCTGTGGGTCATCCTCGGCTTCGCGGTGCACGACTGGCTGCTGGCCGCGCAGCGCATCACGCCGGAAACCATCTACCTGCTGCCCTACGGCGCGCTGCTGCTGACGGGCAGCTTCCTGTACGCCGCGCTGCGCCGCTTCACCGGCGCGGTGGCGCAGGCCGAGTCCGCCAGCCGCGTGCTGGCCGCGCGGCTGGCCGAGCGCGAGGCGGAGCTGGCCCTGCAGCACGAGCAGCTGCGCGCCGTCGTGCATGTCGCGCATCAGCCGCTGGCGCTCCAGC
>SEEY01000187.1 GCA_004211235.1 Rubrivivax sp. | reverse complement strand
TGGCCGCCCCTTCGCGACAAGCACCGGATGCCGTGCGTTCCGTCCGGCGTCATCCGGCGAGGGATCAATTTTCCGCAGCGGAGATTGCCAGCCGCGCCATGCGGTATCGGATCTGGCGCAACGACAGCCCGAGGCTGGCCGCCGCGGCCGTGCGATTGAAGCGATGCAGTTCCAGCGCGCGCAGCAGGATCGCCCGCTCCACCTCGTCGAGGTAGCGCGCCAGATCGCCGGGCAGCTGGTCGGGCAGCGACAGCTCCTCCACCACGGGCGCGGCGGCGACCGGGGCGTCGAATGCAGCGAACTGCGATTCACTGCGGTTCTCGTCCAGCAGCGTGTCGGGCAGGCCGAGGTCGTCCGAATCGATCCACTCGCCGCCAGCCAACGCCAGCGCGCGATGCAGCAGGTTCTCGAGCTCGCGCACGTTGCCTGGGAAGCCGTAGCGCGACAGCGTCTGCAGCGCGCCGGCCGTCAACCTCGGCGTGGGCGACACGCCGGCGTCCTGCGCGATGCGCGCGAGCACGCGGTCGCTGATCAGTCCGAGATCCTCCAGCCGCTCGCGCAGCGGCGGCACGCGGATCTGGATGACGTTGAGGCGGTAGAACAGATCCTGGCGGAAGCGCCCGGCGGCCACCTCGGCTGCCAGGTCCTTGTGCGTCGCGCTGACGATGCGCACGTTGATGGGCGTCTCCGCCGTCGCGCCGACCGGCCGCACCAGGCGCTCCTGGATAACGCGCAGCAGCTTGCTCTGCATCGCCAGCGGCAGGTCGCCAATCTCGTCCAGGAACAGCGTGCCGCTGTCGGCCGCCTGGAAGAAGCCCTCGCGATCTTCGTTGGCGCCGGTGAAGGCGCCCTTGCGGTAGCCGAAGAACTCCGCCTCCAGCAGGTTCTCGGGAATGGCACCGCAGTTGACGGCGACGAAACGCTGGCCGGCACGGGAGCCGTGGTCATGGATCGCGCGTGCGACGAGTTCCTTGCCGGTGCCCGACTCGCCCTGCACCAGCACCGGCGCCATGCTGCGGCCCACCTTGTCGACCAGGGCCCGCACCGCGCGGATCGCTGGCGACTCGCCCACCAGGCGCAATGCCGTGGCCGGGCCGACGCCGGCCGGCAGCGGAGACGGCGCCGGATCGGCGGTCCGCGCGGTCGGCTGCCGGCCCAGTGCCGAGCCGACGACGAGGCGGAACTGCCGCAGGTCCACCGGCTTGGTCAGGTAGTCGAAGGCACCGGCCTTGAGCGCCTCCACCGCGTTCTCCGCCGAACCGAAGGCGGTGATCACGATGGCCTTCTCCGGCCGGGCGGCCTGTTCCAGCCAGCGCAGCAGCGCCAGGCCGGAACCGTCGGGCAGCCTCATGTCCGTGATGACCGCGCCGTACTGCCCGGCCTGCAGGAGCGCCAGCGCCTCGGTGATGGAGCCGGCGCTGTCGATCTCGTAACCCTCGCGGAGCAGCGTCAGTTCGTACAACGTGCGCAGATCGGGCTCGTCATCGACGACCAGAAGGCGAGCGGCATTGGCATTGCTCATGCGGCAGGGGGCGTGCGCAGCCGCACGCTAAATTCGTTGGCCGCGGCATCGGCCGCGCGGCGGAATTCGATGCGACCGCCATGGCGCTCGCAAAGTTCGCGGCAAATATAGAGGCCCAGGCCCGAGCCGCGGCTGCGCGTCGAGAAGAAAGGTTCGAAGAGATGGCGCTCGACGTCCGGCGGCACCGGTGCGCCGGCGCTTCGCACGACGAGCTGCAGCGCATCGCCATCCCGGTCCAGCCGGACGCGGATCGCTCCGGCGCCCTCGTCCGCATGGCGCTGCGCGTTGTCCAGCAGGTTGACGAGCACGCGGCGCAGGTGCTCCGCATCGAACAGCGCCATCAAGCCTGGCGCGGCCACCTGCAGCCGGAAGCGGCTCTCCGTGCCGGCTTCGATGCCGTTGACGACGACCCAGTCCACGCAGGTCTCATGCACCAGGGCGCTGGCGTCCAGCGCCTGGGTGTCGGGTTGCATGCCGGGCGCCACCTCGGTCACGTCGTCCACCAGGCGCTTGAGGCGCTGCACGTTGGAGGCCACCATGCGCGTCAGCTCCTCGGCGCGCATGCCCGCAACGTCCTCGGCGATCAGCGCATTCGCCTGCGCAATGGCGGCCAGCGGATTGCGGATCTCATGGGCGATGCCGGCCGAGACCCGGCCCATTGCGGCGAGCTTCTCCTGGCGCGTGCGGGCGAGCAGGTCGCGGTTGTCCTCGACGAACATCACGCACAGCTCCTCGCTGCCTTCGCGCTGGCGCGTGAAGCGCAGCCGCAGGCGCAGGCTGCGGGTGACGCCGCCGTCCAGCGGCAGCGCCACGTCAATCTCGGCCCCGGTGCTGGCACCGCCGCCGGCATAGGCCATCTCCAGCGCGTGCACGAGCGGCTGCCAGTCGGCCCGGCCGCGCAACTGCCAGCTCAGTTCGCCATGCGCCGCGCACAGCAGCGACCGCGCCGCCGGGTTCATCGCCCGCACCCGGCCGCGCCGGTCGACGACGAGGACGCCCTCCTGCATCTCGTCGATGACCAGGCGGTTCAGCGACTCCTGCTGCCGCGCCAGCGCCAGGCTGCCGCGCGCGGCCTTCTCCTCGCGCGCCAGGCGCGCGCTCAGCTCGCCGGCCAGCAGGCTGACGGCGAACAGCCCGCTGCCCACCAGCCCGGCTTGCGTCGTCTTCAGGCCCACATCCACCCCGCGCAGCAGTGACCAGCCCGCCGCCAGCAGCAGGCCCAGCGTCGCCATGGCTGCGGTCGCAAGCGCCAGGCGGCGTGGGCAGAGCACGGCCGCCATCAGCACCGGCATGACGAACAGGGCGCCGTAGTTCACGCCGCTGGGGTCCAGCGCATGCAGCACGCCGAACAGCACGAGGTCGACGCCGATCGCGCTCCACCAGTGCGGGCTGCTGATGCGTGCGAAGCTGGGTGCCGACGCCGCCGGTCGCAGCCCCGGCAACAGCCACAGCCCGACCGCCGCCGCTGCGTAGAAGGCGCTCAATGCGAGCGTCGACCGGGCCGGCGGCGTCGAAACAGCCAAGGCGATCAGCTGCGCAGCAATGAGGGCCAGGCCGAGCGCCGCGCGCGCCGACAGGAAGGCGCGGTACAACCGGTCAAAGGATGCACTGCCCTCTGCAGGCTCGGCCGGCGGCGACTCGACGAACCAGCTGCCCAGACCGGGCACCGCAGGCCGGCTCAAGGCTGACCCTGGCGGGCTTCGAAGCCGGTGCGGTGGGCCGAACTGCAAAACACGCCGCCCCTGCCCGGGAGGGCTTCGTCTGCGGGCAGGTGCATGCCGCATTCGGCGCAGCGCAGCATGGCTTGCGGCTTCGCCGGTGCGGGTGGCTGCGGCCGTCGCTCCTCAGGCGCGTCCGATCCGGAACGGCGCCTGGCGCCGAGCATGAAGAACAGCACGGCCAGCACGGCCAGCAGCAGCAGGTACTTCATCCGCCGCTCCCGCCACGCTGCAGGACCACCTCGAGCACGAAGCGCGAGCCGACATAGGACAGCAGCAGCAGCCCGGCGCCGGCGTACAGCCAGCGCGTCGCCCGCCGCCCGCGCCAGCCGTAGATGCGCCGGCCGACCAGCAGGCCCGTCAGCACCAGCCAGCCCAGCACGGCCAGCAGGTTCTTGTGGTCCCAGTGCCAGGTCGGCGTGAACCACCAGCCCAACGCAATGGCGAGCGACAGCACGCTCACGCCGGCGGCAACGAAGTTGAAAGTCAACCGCTCCAGTTGCAGCAAGGGCAACTGTCCCGACAGCCCGCCGGGCGCCGCCTGCCTGTGGCGCAGCCGGTTCTCGGCGCGGTTCATCAAGGCGGCATGCAGCACGGCGACGCCGAACAGGCCGTAGGACGCCAGCCCCAGCACCCAGTGCAGCGGCGCCCACGGCGAGGCCGCCAGCGGTCGGCTCTCGCCCGGAAAACTCCACGCCAGCAGCACCGCCACCGCTGCCAGCCAGGCCAGCACGCGACGCACGCTGTGCAGCGGCAGGAAGCGGCTTTCGATCAGATAGACCGTCAGCACCAGCCATGTCGTCATCGACAGTGCCGGCGCGAAGCCAAAGCGGGCGCCGGGCGTGGCCAGGCCAACGCCGCTGATGTCTATATAGAGGGCGATGAACTGTGCCGTCCAGGCCAGGGCCATGGGCGGCACCGAACGCAGCGGTGGACGTGTGGCAGTCTCGGCATCGCCAGCACGGGCGCGCAGCAGGCCGACCCAGACATAGCCCAGCAGCGCCAGGCCGCTGGCGATGGCCAGCGCGACACCGGGGCCGGCGGCGGCGGCCGCCGCGGCGCCTCCCAGGGGAGCGGGCGATAAACTCATGGATCGCAGTGTACTTTTGGCCTGTCGCCGTTCTGGCGCGAACGCCTCTCTCCCAAACCATGGCTTCCAATCTCACCGACCGCCTGAGTCGCCTCGTCAAGACGATGCGCGGGCAGGCCCGCATCACCGAGAGCAACGTGCAGGACATGCTGCGCGAGGTGCGCATGGCGCTGCTGGAGGCCGACGTGGCCCTGCCCGTCGTGCGCGACTTCATCGCCCGCGTGAAGGAAAAGGCGCTCGGCCAGGAGGTCGTCGGTTCGCTGAACCCGGGCCAGGTGCTCGTCTCCATCGTCCACAAGGAACTCGCCGCGACCATGGGCGAGGGCGTGGCCGACATCAACCTCACGGTGCAGCCGCCTGCCGTCATCCTGATGGCGGGTCTGCAGGGCGCCGGCAAGACGACGACGACCGCCAAGCTCACCAAGCACCTGATTGAAAAGCGCAAGAAGAAGGTGTTGACGGTCTCGGCCGACGTCTACCGCCCCGCCGCCATCGAGCAGCTGAAGACGGTGACAAAGCAGGCCGGCGGCGAATGGTTCCCGTCCGAGCCGAACCAGAAGCCGCGCGACATCGCGCTGGCCGCGCTGGACCACGCCCGCCGCCACTACTTCGACGTGCTGCTGGTCGACACAGCCGGCCGCCTCGCCATCGACGACGTGCTGATGGCCGAGATCAAGGAGCTGCACGCGACGCTGAACCCAGTCGAGACGCTGTTCGTCGTCGACGCGATGCAGGGCCAGGATGCGGTCAACACCGCCAAGGCCTTCAAGGAAGCGTTGCCGCTGACCGGCGTCATCCTGACCAAGCTCGACGGCGATTCGCGCGGCGGCGCGGCGCTGTCGGTGCGCCAGATCACCGGCGCGCCGATCAAGTTCGCCGGCGTGTCCGAGAAGATCGACGGCCTGGAAGTCTTCGACGCCGACCGCCACGCCGGCCGCGTGCTCGGCATGGGCGACATCGTGGCGCTCGTGGAGCAGGTCACCGCCAACGTCGACATGGCCTCGGCGCAGGCCATGGCCGAGAAGCTCAAGAGCGGCAGCGGCTTCGACCTGAACGACTTCCTGACCCAGATCGCGCAGATGAAGAAGATGGGCGGCCTGGGCGGGCTGATGGACAAGCTGCCGCAGAACATGATGGGCAACAAGCAGCCCGGCCAGGCCGACATGGACCGTGCCGAGCGCGACATGAAGCGCATGGAAGGCATCCTGCGCGCGATGAGCGCCAAGGAGCGCTCGCATCCTGCCCTGCTGATGGATGGCAAGAGCAAGGCCAGCCGCAAGCGCCGCATCGCCGCCGGTGCCGGGGTACAGATCCAGGACGTCAACCGCCTGCTGAACCAGTTCGACCAGATGCAGCAGATGATGAAGAAGATGAAGGGCGGCGGCCTCATGAAGATGATGAAGCGCATGGGCGGCATGAAGGGCCTGCCCGGCATGTGAGGCGAGCCGGGGCTTGGTGGAAACACCTGACCCCCACGCTTGAAGACCGGCTCGGCATGTTCAAGCGGGAGCAACACCGCTACCGTCGCCCGCCATGCTGAACCTCCACCTTCCCAGCGCCGTCGGTGCCTGGTTGAGTCGCCTCACCCGACCGGCCGGCGCCGGCGCCGCCGACGTCGGTGACACCGTCGTGCGCTGGCCGCCCACGGCCGCCCGCGTGCTCGCGAGCGCAGAGCGCCATGCCCACAAGTCCATCGCGCACGCGCTGGCGCTGGAGCATCCGAAGGGCTTCCTGCTCGCCCATGTGCCGCTGCACAAGCTGGTGCGCGTGCCGGCGCATTCCTATCGCGAATGGCTTTCGCGCACGGGGCTGCTGACCGTCGACTTCGCGCTGTGCGATGAGCACGGCGTGGTGCGCTCCATCGTGCTCATGCCCATCGCCGACGATCAGGCCCGCCACGTGCGCAAACGCGAGCGGCTGCTGCGGGTGCTCGCGGCGACCGAGTTGACGGTGACGACCTGGGACCGCGAATGGCAGAACGGTGAGTCCGGGGAACTGCGCGGACGGCTGTTCCCCAAACTTCGCGGCGCCGGCTACTACGCAGACACGCCCCACGCAGGGCATTGAGGCGCTCGCCCGGGGCGATTGCCTTGAGCAGCGCCCCGGGCACACGCAAAGCCGCGTCTATTTCTTCTCCGCTGCCGCCTTCAGGCCGGGCAGGAAGTCCGCCCCGTGCGCGATCTGCGCCGTCGACTGGCGCACCGTCTCGGCCAGCGGCTCGACGCGGCCGCCCAGGCAATTGCCCAGGAAGCTCTCGGCAATCGCGTTGAAGCCGATGCGGTTGTTCGGCTTGGCAAAGCCGTGGCCCTCGTCGGGGTAGACCACATAGGTGACCGGGATGCTCTTGGCCTGCATGGCCTGGACGATCTGGTCGGACTCCGCCTGCTTCACGCGCGGATCGTTGGCACCCTGGCCGATGAGCAGCGGGCGCACGATCTGGTCGGCCTTGTACAGCGGCGAGGCGGCGCGCAGCACGGCCTTGCCCTCGTCGGACGTCGGGTCGCCCATGCGGCTGTACATCTGCTTCTTGCCGGCTTCCCAGTAGGGCGGGATGGTGCCCAGCAAGGTTTCCAGATTGGACGGGCCGACGATGTCCACCGCGCAGGCGAAGGTGGTGGGCGTGAAGGCCAGGCCGGCCAGCGCCGCATAGCCGCCGTAACTGCCGCCCATGATGGCCACCTTGTCGGCGCTCGTGACGCCCTGCTTGACCGCCCATTCAACGGCATCGATCAGGTCGTTGTGCATGGCCAGGCCCCACTGCATGTTGCCGGCGTTGAGGAACTTCTTGCCGAAGCCGGTGGAGGCACGGTAGTTCACCGACAGCACGGCGTAGCCACGGTTGGCCAGCCACTGCTGCGTGCCGTTGTAACCATGGCCGTCGCGCGCCCAGGGGCCGCCGTGCACCAGCAGCACCATCGGCACGGCCTGTTCGGGCTTGCCGTCGCCGTTTTTGTCCGCGCCCGGAGCTGCAGAACGCGCCGTTGGTGCCCATGC
>SEEY01000186.1 GCA_004211235.1 Rubrivivax sp. | reverse complement strand
CCCTCGGCCCGGCTGCGCTATTTCATCGAGGCAATGCGGCGCAGCATGCGCGAGCCGCTGTGGCCCGACCCACTATCCTGACGCCATGACCGACGACGACCTGCTGCGCTACTCCCGCCACCTGCTGCTGGACGAGATCGGCATCGAGGGCCAGCAGCGCCTGCTCGACGCCCGCGCGCTCGTCATCGGCGCCGGCGGCCTGGGTTCGCCGGTGGCGCTGTACCTCGCCTCGGCGGGAGTCGGGCGCATCACGCTCGTCGACCACGACACCGTGTCGCTGACCAACCTGCAGCGCCAGATCGCGCACGACATGGCCAGCCTGCACCGGCCCAAGGTGCTGTCCGCCGCCGAGCGGATGGTGGCGCTGAACCCGGGCGTGACGGCGCGCGCGCTGCCCGAGAAGGCCGATGCCGAGCTGCTGGACATCGAGGTGCCGGAAGCCGACGTCGTCATCGACTGCACGGACAACTTCGCCACCCGCCATCTCGTCAACGCTGCCTGCGTGCGCCATGGCCGGCCGCTCGTGTCGGGCGCCGCGGTCGGCTTCGACGGGCAGATCAGCGTCTACGACAGCCGCTCGCGGCAGGGCGAGCGGTGGCCCTGCTACGCCTGCCTGTTCCCGCCCGACTCGGGCTTCGAGGACGTGGCCTGTTCGACGATGGGCGTGTTCGCGCCGCTCGTCGGCGTCATCGGCAGCATGCAGGCGGCCGAGGCCCTGAAGCTGCTGGCGGCCGTGGGCGAGTCGCTTGCCGGACGGCTGCAGATGCTGGATGGACGGCGCATGCAGTGGAGCGAAATCGCCCTGCAGCGCGATCCCGGATGTGCCGTCTGCGGTGCATGAAATCCCGCGGGCACCCCGCTTTGACCCACAAAATCCAGCGCTGATCTGCTGAAAATCCTTTCCGCCCATGAAGCCCATCGATGTCCCGACGCGCAACTTTCCGACCGCCAAGGAAGAGTGCCGCAACCTGCCCCCGCATCCCGAGTACGACGGCCCGGGCAGCGCCTATGAACTCGCCTTCAAGGATGAGAGCTTCCTGCTGCGCCAGGACATGCGCGGCGTGCGCATGCAGCTGGAGCTGACCAAGCCGGAGGTGCTGCTCAACGAGCACGACGTCAAGTCCACCATCGTCATCTTCGGCAGCGCGCGCATCCTGTCCGCGGAGGCTGCGCAGTCGCTGCTTGCTGCGGCAGAAGCCAGCGGCGACGAGACGCAGCTGCGCATCGCCCGCAGCAAGCTGGCCATGAGCCGCTACTACGAAGAGGCGCGCCGCTTCGCCGAGATCGCGACCACCGAATGCACGCGGCGCGGCCGGCCGGTCGTCATCGCCACGGGCGGCGGCCCCGGCATCATGGAAGCGGGCAACCGCGGCGCCTACGAGGTCGGCGGCAAGAGCGTCGGCCTGAACATCGTGCTGCCGCACGAGCAGTACCCGAACCCCTACATCACGCCGGAGCTGTGCTTTCGCTTCCACTACTTCGGACTGCGCAAGATGCACTTCCTGATGCGCTCGGTGGCGCTGGTGTGCTTCCCCGGCGGCTCTTGCGGGTCTGGATCAGCGTCAGCGTTTCGAACAGTTCGTCCAGCGTGCCGAAGCCGCCGCCGCCCCATCCTGCTGTTCGGACGCGAGTTCTGGACCAAGCTGATCAACATTGACCTGCTGATCGAGACCGGCATGATCAGTGCCGGCGACGAGAAGCTCTTCCAGTACGTCGAGACGGCCGAAGAGGCCTGGGCCGTGCTCGAAGCGGAACCCGAACTCTCCAGCATCAACGCACCCTGACGCCATGACCCAACTCCGCAACGTCTCCCTGATCGGCGCGCCAACGGACGTCGGCGCCGGTGTGCGCGGCGCCAGCATGGGTCCCGAGGCCATCCGCGTGGCCGGCCTCGCGGAGGCATTGCGCGCGCGTGGCGTGGACGTGATCGACCGCGGCAACCTGACCGGCCCGACCAACCCCTGGGCGCCGCCGGTCGAGGGCTACCGCCATTTCGACGAGGTCGTGGCCTGGAACCGCACGGTGCATGACGCCGTCTACGCCGAGCTGAAGACCGGCCGCATGCCCGTCCTGCTCGGCGGCGACCACTGCCTGGGTCTGGGCTCCATCGCCGCCGTCGCCCACCACTGCCGAGACGTCGGCAAGAAGCTGCGCGTGCTGTGGCTGGACGCGCACACCGACTTCAACACGAGCGAGCTGACCCCGAGCGGCAACATCCACGGCATGCCGGTGGCCTGCCTGTGCGGCTTCGGGCCGCAGCAGCTCATCGAGATCGGCGGACGCGTGCCGGCCATCTCACCCAAGTGGGTGCGCCAGATCGGCATCCGCAGCGTCGACGAGGGCGAGCGCGCCTTCGTGCACCAGCACGACCTGGAAGTCTTCGACATGCGCTACATCGACGAGATGGGCATGCGGCACACGATGGAGCTGGCCCTGGCCACGCTGGACGACAACACCCACCTGCACGTCAGCTTCGACGTCGACTTCCTCGACCCCGTCATGGCGCCCGGCGTCGGCACGACGGTGGGCGGCGGGCCGACCTACCGCGAAGCCCATCTGTGCATGGAAATGATCCACGACACCGGCCGCATGGCCTCGATGGACCTGATGGAGCTGAACCCGGCGCTGGACGTGCGCAACCAGACGGCGCTGGTGGCAGTCGACCTGATCGAAAGCCTGTTCGGCAAGAGCACGCTGATGCGCAAGTAAGACATGGCGCCCACCCGCTCCCTTCGCTCGCCGCCCACCAGTGCGGCATCTCAGAACCTTCGCGCGACCGGACGGTACTGACAGCGATGGACGCCACGCCCTACCTCCTCGTCCAGCTCAGCGACACGCACGTCACCCATCGCGGGCGGCTGCTCTCGGGCCGCGTCGACACCGCCGCCGCGCTGAGTCATGCGGTGGCGCGGGTACTTCAGCTCCGGCCGCGGCCGGTGGCGGTGCTGATCAGCGGCGACCTCGTCGACGCCGGCCATCCAGCCGAGTACGCGCACCTGCGCGAACTGCTGCAGCCCCTCCTCGACGCCGGCCTGCCGCTGGCGCTGGCCCCGGGCAACCACGATGCGCGCGAGCCGCTGCAGCAGGCCTTCTGCGGCCTGCCCGGCGTGCACTGCGGCGAGCCGGGCGCCGCAGCGCTGCAGTACGCGCTGGACCTGCCGGGCCCCCTGCGCGTCGTCGTGCTGGACAGCCTCGTGGCCGGCCGGCCCGAAGGCGGCTTCGACGAAGCCTCGCTGGCGCAGGCCGAGGCGCTGCTGGCCGAGCGGCCCGACCTGCAGACCCTCGTCGCGCTGCACCACCCGCCGCATGCCACCGGCCTGGCTGTGATGGACACGATGTCGCTGCAGCAGGGCCTGGCCGGCTTCGAGGCGCTGATCGCCCGGCACCCGCAGGTGCAGCGTGTCGTCTGCGGGCATCTGCACCGCATGACGCTCGGCCGCGTGGCCCATGCCACCGTTGTCAGCGCGCCGTCGACCGCACATCAGGTCATGCTCGACCTCGCGCCGGAAGCCCCACTCGCGATCACGCTGGAGCCCGCCGGCTGGCTCATCCACGCCTGGGGGCCGGGCCTGCCCCTGGTGAGCCACCTGGCGCTGGCGGGCGAGCATGAACGCATTCCTGCTCTGTAGCCTCGGGGTCTAGAGCGCCGCCGTCTGCGCGAGCTCGTGAAGCTCGCCACGGTCCGGGAACTGCCGCACGCGAAAACGCACCGGCAGGTGATCGGTAGCCTCCATGAGATGACCGAAGCGCTCGCGCACGACATACCACGGCAGCCGCACATGCCATGTGTCGTCCCCGTCCTTGTGCAGCAGCACGACGGAGGCCGTCTGCGGCAGCAGCGTATCGACGTCGTCCGACCAGACGCAGTAGCTCGTCAGCGCCTCGCCGTCTTTCTGGAACAGCGTGTAGCTGGCGACGAACAGGTCGATGTCCTGGGCCTGCAATTGGCCTTCCAGCAGCTTGCGCTGACCTTCGTAGTCGTCAGCCTCGCTGCGCATCAGCGCCGATGCCTGCACCGCCGCCGCGGCGCCGGACGCGGTGAACGGCGTCCACGCCTTGCCCTGCAGGCACAGCAGCTGGAAGGACACCCAGCGGCCCTGCGTATCCATGGCGTCATGCGCGACTTGCACCAGCCGGTGGATGTCATCCGGGTTGGCGGCCGACGTGACGAGCAGCGCGTTGCGGAACGGCACCATGGCCACCGGGTCGCCGACGCCCAGGCGGTGGATCAGGTCCGGCAGCAGCAGGCGAGAACTTTCGTAGGAGTCGCCCCATTCGCCGCTCCACACACCGGGCGCAATCTCGCGCCAGCCGCCGTGCTCGGGCAGGCCGCGCAGGTTGTCCAGTGCATCGCCCAGGGCCTGGTCCCAGGTGACGCCCCAGTCCGCCAGCGTCGCCTCGTTGACGTAGACCATCGACGACGGCAGGTCGACGACCAGGGCCGTGACGATGTCGGCCACCAGCGGTCGCTGGGCCGCAAAACCGCCGGCCGGGGCGTTCACGCCGGTGCCGGCCTGCCGCGCCAGGCCCATGCCGCCGACCGACCGCAGCACCGGCATGAGCCGCGGGCGCGCCGTGGCGTAGTCGGCAGGGACGGCGCCGTCATCGAGCGTCACGCTCTCGAGGTATTTCAGCAGCGTCGCCCGACGCTCGTTGCGCGGCGCGTTCTGGTACTCGCGCCACAGGTTGCCCAGGCTGAGCGTGTTCATGCCGCCGCCGCGCCGGTGGCGGATCTCCATGCGTTCGGCAGAGGCCTCGACGTCGCTGCTGCCATGGTCTTGCAGCCAGCGGGTGGCATCCTGGATCAGGATCTCCAGCGTGGGGCGCCCGAGCAGGCGGTCGAGAAAGGACATGGCAGCAGCAGGAAGGCGGGAACGGCGCGCATGATGCCCGCGCCGCGCGCCACTCGCTCTCCCTACCCTTGGCGCGTGAGCCGGACGAAGGTGGACACGATGTACTTGCCGCTCGACCGGGGCACGTGGCCGCAATGCAGGTAGTTCCAGCCGGCAGGGAACAGCACGAGCTGCCCGGCACGCGGCGCGATCTTCAGGCCCTGGTGGAAAAACTCCGTCTCGCCCCCCTCTTCGACATCGTTCAGATACAGCACCATGGCCACGAGGCGGTCGCCAGCGTCGCCGCCGATGGCATCCGCATGCCAACGGAAATAGCCCTCGCCGCGGGGATACATCTGGATCTTGTAGCCGGTGGCCTGTAGCGGCAGTGACTGCAGCACAGGGCTGCGAGACAGGTAGTGCTGCAGGCAGGCCTGGATCTGCGCATGCAGGTGCTGGAACAGAGGCTGCCAGGCGCCTTCGTTCGCAATCTCCAGGTCCCATGACGACTTGAGGCCGGCGTCGACACCCGTTGCGCCCCGCGCACCGACCTGGCCGCGCGACTTGCGGGCGTCGCGCTCGAACTGTTCGATGACGCTGCTGCACAGCGCCGCGTCCAGCCCCTGGTAGACGGAGATGAAGTCGTGATCGAAGACGATGTCGGCGGGTGGCCGGGCCGACGTTGTTCGGGCTGTGCTCGCGGCTGATTCCATAGGCCGCGCAGCCTAAAAGGTCGCCAGCGTTGCGGCCACATCGTTTTTCGCGCAAGCATCTGCGCTGGGCGAGCCGTGCGGCTCACGCGCTGACGATCCAGCCCTCCAGCGGGTCCACGCCCGCCGGCCAGCCCCACGCCGGCTGCTGCGCCGCCCAGCCGGCCTGCATCATGGCCAGCACCGCGTCGAGGCTGTCGCCGCTGGCATCGGCCACGAGCGCATCGCGCTGCGCATGGCTCAGCCTGAGCCGCAGGCCCAGCCGCGTGCGGCCCTGCTCCAGCGCGTCGACGACATCCTTGCGCGCGATCAACCGCTCCGGCGTCTGCGCCGCCTTGCTGTCGCTCTTGTAGGAACGCCGGCCGATCAGTTCGCGCGCCAGCAGGCCGGGGTAGGCCTCCAGCGCGACGCGGGTCTCGTCGCCCGCGAGGTGGCCCGGCAGGTGCACGCCCGCCGCAATGAGCAGCGGCACGCCGGCATGCAGCATCCAGGCCACCGGCGGGTTGACCCACTTCATGCTCGTGCTCGAACCGGCCGGTCCGTCGCAGGCACGGTGCGCGAACTTCCCCCCGACCGGCCGCCCTGCGCAAAAGGCGGCAAAGCGCTCGCGGATGTCGGCGCGGGGCAGGCCGGCGTAGTGAGCCATCAGCGCGGCGTAGTCGGTCGGCCAGCCCAGGTGCTCCACCAGCTCGCGCGGCAGGCCGAAGGGCAGGTCTAGCCCGGCCACCCACGGCCCTGGCTGCGCCAGCCACGCGGCGAACTCGTCCAGGCTGTGCAACGACGTCAGCCCGGTGAGCTGCATGACGGCGCCCTGGCGCCTGCCCGCAGCGACGCGGATGGGCTTGGCGCGGCGCGGCGCACTGGTGAAGTCGACCCCGAAAACGCTCAGCTCCTGCATGGCCGTCATTCTCGGGCTCGCCGTCGGCAGGCCGGATCGCGTGCTGCTCGCAGCTATGGCTCCGACCGACCGCCGCCTTCACGGTCGCGCTCGTAGTGCCGCGCCAGCGCAAACGGCGGCAGCCAGGACTCGCGGCGGACAGTCCAGAGTTCGTAGGTCGGCGCCAACTGGTCGGGCGCATCGAGCGCGCCAAGGCTCACCTCGATTTCATCGCCGGACCGCCCGAACACCGACGAGCCGCAGCGGGGGCAGAAATGCCGGCCTCCGTAATGGCTGGTCTCGCCGCCGATCGCCACGGCCGCCTCGGGGAAGATGGCCGAGGCGTGGAACAGTGCGCCGTGGTGTCTGCGGCAGTCCAGGCAGTGGCACAGGCCGACGCGCCACGGCCGACCGCTCGCCACGAGTCGCACCTGGCCGCAAAGGCAGCCCCCGGTGAATTGGTCCATGCTGTGCCTCCTTCAGAATCCGCTGCATTCAAGGGTAGCCCGATGAACAACCCCGTCCTCGTTGAAGTGCTGCGCGGCAGCGCCGTCGAATCCCGCCACGCCGGCGCGCTGGCCATCGTCGACGCCTCGGGCGCCGTGCACACGTCGCTCGGCGACATTGACCGGCCGATCTTTCCCCGCTCGGCCGTCAAGCTGCTGCAGGCTCTGCCGCTGGTGGCCAGCGGCGCGGCCGATGCGTTCGGGCTGGGCGACGAGGAACTGGCGCTGGCCTGCGCTTCGCACAGTGGCGAGCCAGGCCATGTCGCCACGGCCGCCGGCCTGCTGGCCCGGCTGGGGCTGGACGAGACCGCGCTGGAATGCGGCACGCAGTGGCCAGCGCGCGAGCCGGTGCTGCGCGGCATGCTGGCGCGCGGCGAGGTGGCCGGGCCGCTGCACAACAACT
>SEEY01000934.1 GCA_004211235.1 Rubrivivax sp. | reverse complement strand
TGTTCACCTGGTGAATCGCGCGCTGCGCCGCGCTTGTGGTGGCAGGGGCCCTGGCGATCATGCGCGAAGCCTGTGCCCCCCGTCGAACGGCTGAACCGCCGACATACCGCCCTGAAGGCCATCCAGATGAAACCGTTGTCGCCCCGTCGGGCCTATGCAGACGGCCCGTTCGGGCAGGTCCACTACCGTGTCCTCGGCCAGGGCCCCGCAGTGTTGATGTTTCACCAGGCGCCGATGACCTCGGCCCAGTTCGACGGGGTCTACGGCCCGCTGTCGGCGCACGGCCTGCAGGTGGTCGGGGTGGACATGCCGGGCTTCGGCATGTCCGACCCCACCGACTTCGTGCCCCGCATCGAGGACTACGCCCGCGTCGCGCCCGCCGTGCTGGATGCCCTTGGGCTCGACACGGCCGTGATGCTCGGCCATCACACCGGCTCGGCCGTGGCGACCGAAGCGGGGCTGCAGTTCCCCGAGCGTGCCGCGGCCCTGGTGCTGGCCGGTCCGCTGCCGCTCACCGAAGCGGAACGCAGCAACTTCCTCGACACCGTCACGGTCCAGGAGAAGGCCTTCGCCGCCTTGCCCGGCGGTGAGCATCTGGCCGAGATGTTCAAGACGCGCGAGCGCATGGCGGCCGGCAGCGTGCCGCTGCATCGGCTGAGCGACTACGTCATCCAGGCGCTGTCGGGCCGGGGCGCCTACTGGCATGGCCACCATGCGGCCTTCCAGTACCGGCATGAGCTCAGCCTGCCGAAGGTGACGCACCCGGCGTTCATCCTCACCAACACCGGCGACCTGATCTACGACCTCGCGCAGCGAGCGCGCGCCATGCGCCCGGACTTCGCCTACGCCGAACTCGAGGGCGGCGGGGTGGACATCGTCGACCAGCAGCCCGACGCCTGGTCGGCGCTCGTGGCCGGCTTCGTCCATTCGCTCTGAACCCGCGCACCCGGCCCCCATCACCGCACCGTCACAGGACTCCCCATGCGATCACCCATCCTGGCTCGGCCGCCCGCCATGTCCCTGCGCACCATGCTGGCCTACGGCGTGGGCCAGACCGGCGCCCAGGTCTTCCGCGACACGCCCGCCGTGCTGCTGCCGGTCTTCCTGACGACGCTGCTGGGCGTGCCAGCCTGGCTGTCGGGCTTCGTCGTGCTGGGGCCGAAGCTGTGGGTGATCCTGTGCGATCCGCTGATGGGCGCGTGGTCCGATCGGCTCAAGAGCCGCGTCGGCCGGGCGCCGTTCCTGCTGATTGGCGCACTGCTGACGGCGCTGGGCTTCATGGGCCTGTTCTCGTTCACCGGCTTCTCGTCGCCGGTCATGGCGGCGGTCGCCATCGGTGTGCTTTTCGCGCTGGCCTCGACCGCCTTCAGCGCCTTCTCCGTGCCGTATCTGGCGGTGGCCTCCGAGCTGTCGGACGATCCGCATGAACGCACCCGCATCCTGACCTGGCGGGTGCGTTCATGCGGATCGTCCGACAGCTCGGAGGCCACCGCCAGATACGGCACGGAGAAGGCGCTGAAGGCGGTCGAGGCCAGCGCGAAA
>SEEY01000933.1 GCA_004211235.1 Rubrivivax sp. | reverse complement strand
ATCACGAAGGCAGCATCGTCAGCGCTGCCGCTCTTGACGGTGCGCTGCACGCCGCCTGCGACCGTGGCGGTCGCGGCGTCTCCGCCGAATCCGCCCAGGATCACGTTGAAGAACGAGCGGTTCATCGCCTTGCACATGATGTAGCTCAGGATCGCGCCGGAGCTGCCCACCAGGCTGCCCGCAATGATCAGCATAGGGTTGTTCAGCGAGAAGCCGATGCCCGCAGCCGCCCAGCCCGAGTAGCTGTTGAGCATGCTGACGACGACCGGCATGTCGGCCCCGCCGATGGGGATGATGAGCGTCACGCCGAGCACCAGGCCGAGCAGCACGATGAGGCCGAAGTCGATGGCGGACTCGGAATGCCAGAAGCCGAACATGAAGAACACCGCTGCCAGACCGAGGAGCGCGTTCAACGCATGCTGGCCCTTGAACACCACCGGTGTGCCCTGGAAGAGCCTGAACTTCGACCCGCCCGAGAGCTTGCCCCAGGCGATGACCGAGCCGGTGAAGGTGACGGCGCCGATGAAGGCGCCCAGCGCCAGCTCGATGCGGTTGCCGCCCGGGATGGGCGCCAGCGTGCGCGGTGCGCCGTCTTCAGGCGGAATCGCGGCCAGCGCGGCATCCAGCGCCGGCGTGATGCCGAACGCGGCCGGCTCGGCCACTGCCGCCACGGCGATCGCCACCGCCGCCAGGCCGATCATGCTGTGGAAGAAGGCCACCAGCTCGGGCATCTTGGTCATCTCGACCGTCTTGGCCTTCCAGGCGCCGAAGCCGCCGCCGACGACCAGGCCGAGCAGCACCCAGGCCAGGCCCAGGCCCGAGCCCGCCAACTTGACGATGAGGGCCGCCGTCGTGAATGCGGCAATGGCCATGCCGACCATGCCGAAGAGGTTGCCGCGGATCGACGTCGTCGGATGCGACAGGCCCTTCAGCGCCTGGATGAAGCAGACGCTGGCGATCAGGTAGAGCAGCGTGACGAGGTTCATGCTCATGGCTTGGCCTCCGTCGCCGGTGCAGTGACTGCCTTCTTTTCCTTCTTCTTGAACATCTCCAGCATCCGCCGCGTGACGAGGAAGCCGCCGAAGATGTTGACCGCTGCCAGCGCGACCGCGAGCACGCCCATGGTCTTGGCGAACGGCGTCTCGGTCAGCGCCGCGGCCATCATGGCGCCGACGATGACGATGGCCGAGATCGCGTTCGTCACCGCCATCAGCGGCGTGTGCAGTGCGGGCGTCACCGTCCAGACGACGTGGTAGCCGACGTAGATGGCCAGCACGAAGATGATGAGATTGATGATGGTGTGGTCCACGACTTCCATGGTCAGCTCCTGGTCACTTGGCCGTCTTGGGTCACGCGGCAGGCCGCGACGATGTCGTCATCCAGCGGCACGGCGAACGTGCCGTCCTTGGTGATGACGAGCTTCAGGAAGTCCAGCACGTTGCGCGCATAGAGCGCCGACGCATCGGCCGCCACCAGCGCCGGCAGGTTGGTCTCGCCGACCAGGGTCACGCCGTGCTTGACGACCGTTCGGCCCGCTTCCGTC
>SEEY01000932.1 GCA_004211235.1 Rubrivivax sp. | reverse complement strand
GGTTGCGGTCATGCAGGCGCAGCTTCATCGCCACGAACATCTGCCGGAACCGCTGATCGTCCTTGGCCGTCACGAAGCGCATCCACAACAGCGCGGGCACGACGGCGACCAGTACGGCCAGAGCGATCCACCAGCTGATGAGCGCACCGCCCCACATGACCAGCAGCATGGCCGTGCCGAACAGCACGACCAGCGGCACCAGCGGGATGCCCAGCTTCATGGCCGGGCGCGTGGCGCCCTTGTAGATGGCTTCGCCTTGCATGGCAGCCTCGGCGCTCAGCTGACGATGTAGGCTGACATGGCGCTGGCGCCGCCGATCAGCGTGCCGCCGATCAGCACGTTGGCGACATCGGCCAGCCGGGCGCCCTGGAAGATCATCTTGAAGCCGGCCCAGATGATGGCGATGGTGACGACGGCGATGGAGATCGTCACGAGGATGTCGTTGATGTTGACGACGGTGTCGTTCACCTTGTCGAAGCCAGCGGCAAGCACTGGCGAGGCGGCCAGGCTCAAGGTGGCGGCGGTCCACGAGGCAACTGTGTTTTGAAGGGCGTTGCGGTTCATCTCTGCTCCTTGGGTGACGTGAAGGGGACGGGGCGATGAGTGGCTGAGGCCACGGCGACGACCTTCTGCACGTAGCCGTGCTGAAAGCCTGTCGTGAAGTTGCCGCTGTAGTAGCAGGACAAGGCTTGACGCAATGCGCCTTGGCTGCCTGCGGGTGTTGCGGGCTTTGCGGCGCGTTCGAAGCACTCGGACAGCACGCTTTGCATGGCGGCGAGGTTGGTGCAGGCATCGAAGGCCGATTCAAGGGTCAGGCCCAGGCGGTCGAAGTTGCCGACGTTGATCTGGCCGAGGCCGACGCTGAAGTTCCAGCGACCGGCTCGCAGGGCTTTGGCCGTGGCGAGTGCCTCGCTGCGGGTGCGTGGCTGCCGTTCGAGCATGCCGCCGACCACGCCGATGGCCCAGGGGTTGAAGCTGCTCTCGACGCGGACGAGCGCCGTCGCCGTGTCGGTGTGCACCTGTGGCGCGCAAGCCAGTGCGAGCGCCAGGAAGCTGGATGTGTCCATGGCCGTGATCAGCGGGCAGCCACGCTGGGGTCGACAGGCGGGCGTGCTGCCAGCCACGCGGCGTAGTCGTCGTCGAAGCGCGTGTCCCAGGTGCCGAGCTGGGTCTTCGCAGCCGGGCTGAACTCCGTCACGGCGTCGCCTGCCATCGACCACCAGGTCTGCGAGAAAGGCGCGCCGTTGACGGTGATGGCGATGGCGCCGGCGTAGTCGCAGCTATGGACGGGTCCGTTGGGGCCGTCCCATGTCCTCGTGTACTGCGGCGGGCAGAAGGCTGGTGCACTGGCCCAGGCGTGGGACGATGAATTGCCGGCGCCGGACATCGCGCAGGTCGGAAAACCCCGCCCGCGCGCCAGATCCCGAAACAGCTGCCGGATCGGCGGCACGCACTGGGGAATCGCTCGCCAGCTCGGTGCGGCCAGGCATAGCAGCACGACGCAACCGTCCGCTGCCTGCGCGGGCGTGGGGGCCGCCCAGGTC
>SEEY01000185.1 GCA_004211235.1 Rubrivivax sp. | reverse complement strand
GATCGACGCGGCGCCACGGCCGGTCCTCGAAGTCTGCCGCTGCGGGTCCGTCGCCGAAGCCGGCCTTGGCGAAGAAGAAGGCGCGCGTGCCGTGGTCGAAATCCTGGGCCTGGTCCTGGGCGTGGCCCAGCGCAAAGCGCCAGCCCTCGTCGATGCGGGTGCGCTGGCGCACGCCATCACTGGCTCCGGCGGCTGCGGCGCTGCCGACGGCCAGCACCAATGCCAGCGCCCAGCTGCGGAAGAAGGCTTGTCTCATCTGGGTGAATGTGAATCGCATGCTCATTCGCCCCGCTCCAGCAGTTCCGCGCCTTGCGGCTGCAGCCGCAGGGGTGCCGGTCGAGTTGGGCTCGCTGACGGGGCGTTTGCCGACGGCGGCGAATGCTGCGGCGAGGGAACAAGGGGGAGCGCTGATTTCATGAGCAGTGACTTGGATTGATGAGGCGGAAGCGAGATGTCCCGAGCGTGTATTGCGAAATAGGTAAGACCGATTCGGCGGTTAATCAGTCATTTTCGAGATTTTGAGCAAGAGGTCAGACCAATACAACTGGCAAAGACCCTGGCAATCGACCGCGCTTGCCGTGCGTTCAAGGGAGCCGTCGGCGCCGGTGACCTGTGCGGCGATGCCTCGGTCCATCAGCCGTTCCGCACCTGCGCCACCGTACGGCCTATCCTGGTCCTCAGCGCTGAAGAACGAAGCGGAAGCCAGCAGCGATAGGCGCGATGGCCTTCTCGACGATGTCGCTCCCGCCGGACAAGCGCTGGCCGGTGATGAGCGCCATGACTTCTTCGCCGGCGGACCTCACCGGCTGTCCTGGTTCCTGCCCGGCCAACGCAGGATCAGCTGCGCCTGATTGCGCACGACGACAAGGTCGAGCGGCTGCCCTCCGGTCAGCAAGCCGCGCAATGTCGCCACGTCTGCGATGGCGCCTGCCTTGTCAACGCCCACGATGACGTCGCGTGACTCGAAGCCTGCCGCCTCCTCGGCACTCGACGGCTCGACTGCGAGCACCAGGACGCCACTGATGGAAGGCAGGCCCGCGGCGGACTGCTCGCCCAGCGTCTCGACGGACTTGAGCGTGAATCCCTGCAGGGTGACCGCGGCTTGCGGAGGCATGGACGGCGTTTGCGACGCAGGCATGGGAAAGACCGGCTGCCGCGCCAGCGCCTTGAGCCGCGCCGGCCTCACGCCGATATCGTCCATCGGGAAGTTGACGAAGCCGATGCGAGCCGCGAGCGCCGCATTTCCGACCGTGTAGTCGCCACGAGCCGGTGCTGCAAAGCGCGGGTCGCCGGCCACCGAGTCGGCATCGGTGCCGCGCATCTGGGCGGCTTGAAGGTCTACGTTGGCGACGAAGAAATTGCGATTGACGCTGCGGCCCCAGCGCTTGATCTCCACCGGCTGGTGCGGCCCCATGACGACGTTGGATTCGAAGACGTCGCCGCCGTTGTCGAACCACACATGCGGATGGAAACTGCCGTTGACGAGGATGTTGTTGCGCACGATGCGCTGGAAGCCCTCGCGCAGCTTGAGCCCGCCGGCCAGCATCAGGTTCTCTTCGATGAGGTAGTTGGAGGCGCCGTCGTCCAGGTCCACGTCCCAGCCGTGGTCGCAGCGCCAGCGGTTGCGGCGCATGACGATGGGCTCGACGGCGTCCAGCAACGCCAGCTCCGGGTGCGACTCCGCGCGACGGTCCATCTCGGCGCGATCCGGGTGCCAGAAGCGGTCGCGGCCCCAGCTGTTGAAGCTGCCGTGGTCCCCGGTCAGGCGTACGGTGTCGAATACGTCGTTGTGGGTGATGCGGTGTCCACCCCAGTTGCCGTCGCCGAGGTTGATCCCGGCGCGCGGCATGCGGTAGATGCTGTTGTGGTCGACCGTGATGCGTGCGGCCATGGCGATCTGCACGCCCGTGGCCTGGTGGTCGATCTGGCCGATGTCGTGGATGAGGTTGTCGCTGGCCTCGGAGTCCCTGGGATGGGCCTCTGACTTGGGGCCGGGCGTGCGGTCGATGGCCGCGACGTCCAGCTGCTCGTGATATTCGAGCAGCGGTGACCGCACGGCCTCCGGCCGGCCGACGAAGGCGATGGCGGTGCCGCCGATGTCATGGATGTGGTTGGCCGAGACGGACACGCGCCGGGCCTGGCCGCTGACCACGACTGCATGGCCGCCAAGGCCGGTGAACTCGGATTCGATGATGCGCACGTCCGACGCGTTCTCGATGGTCACAGCGCCGCTGCGATGGAATTTCCAGTCCGAGCGCAGCAGCGGCTCGGTGGCCTTCAGGAAGTTCGGCTCCGTCTCGCTGAATCGCAGGCCGCGCACCAGCACATGCTGCACGTCTGCGCCCCGGCCTTCGATGCGCACTAGCGCCTCGAGCGTGCCAGCACGGAAGCCTCGCGCCGGCGGCTTTGCCTTGCTGATCGGCTTGAAGTAGAGCCAGCCGCCCTTGCGGTCATGGAACCACTCGCCCGGCGCGTCCAGCTCTTCAAGCACGTTCTCGACATAGCGGTCCTTGCCGCTCGGCGGCATCTCCCGGTTGTTGGCCAGTTGCGGGCCGTAGTCCAGACTGCCGTCGGGCTTCTTGCCGATGATGGGAAGCTGCAGGCCGCCCCAGCCATAACCGTGCAGCGCGTGCAGCACGGCGCCCTCCGGGTCGCGCCAGCGCGCCACACGCTCGGGCGAGGTGGCGTCGGCGGCACCGCCGAAGCCGGGGTTGGCGGCGTCGAAATCGGGGTAGCGGGCGCGCACGAGCATGCGCTGTCCCAACCACAGCCGCTGGAACGACGCGCCTACAAGCCGGGCTCGCCAGAGGCCGTCCTGCCAGGCCTCCCAGTGCAGAGTGGGCAACGACACCGCGCCGCTCAGCACGGGCTGGAACCCGGGTGCCGCGGCAAGCACGAAGGGCACTCCTGCCGTGCCCGACAAGGTCTCATCGATGACGATGGGCGCCGCCAGCTCGTAGCGGCCCGCGGCCAGCTCGATGCGCGTGATCCGCTTGTCGGCACGCGCCCGCTGCAAGGCGGCCTCCAGGGACTTTGCATCCCTCACGGTCAGCGAAGCGGCCTGCGCGCTGCAAGCCAGAACCGCCAGAGCCAGCACCAGTGACTTCAACGGCATCACGCGCCCGGCTGCGGCACGGTCATCTGCGTCGGACGGCCGGCATTCGCAAGTCCGGTCACGGTGCGGCCTTGATGCGAACCATGTTCACGCCGTGCGGCGCCACCTTGCCGACGTAGCTGCCGCGCACGCCCTTCGTGACCTTCTTGCTCCACAGGTCCTTCACGTCGGCCTTCTGTTCGTTGGGCAACCCGAGCAGCTCCCAATCCACCTTCATGTTGGCCGGCGTCTTGCCACGGTTCAACAGCACCACGGCGTGCTCCCCGCCGGCGAGCGGACGCACCCAGACCTCGAGGTCGCCTTCCCTCAAGGCGCGGCTGCCCTGCTTGCCCAGCGGATCCTGGTCGACGGCAATGACGTCCTTGTTGGTGAGGATGCGAACTGTGTCGGCGTCCATCTTCGACAGGTCGTTGCCGGCGATCAGCGGCGCGGCCAGCATGGCCCACAGCGAGAAGTGCGCCTCATACTCGGTCGTCGTCATGCCACCGTTGCCGACTTCCAGCATGTCGGGGTCGTTCCAGCCGTTGGGGCCGGAGTCGCCGGACAGCTCGGCGTTCATGTCGAGGATGTTGGTCATGCCATGCGACCAGCCCTTCTTGCCCTCCCAGGCGTCGTAGATGTCGCCCGTGGTGCGCCACAGATGACCGACCGGTTTGGCCCAGCGGCCAGGCTTGCTGCCGCCCCACTCGCAGAGTGAAAACACGATGTCGCGGCCCGTTTCGCGCAGGGCCTTCGCCATGATGGTGTAGGCCGCCTCAGCATTGCGGGTGCCGGTGTTGCACCAGTCGTACTTGAAGTAGTCGACGCCCCACTTGGCGTACTGCTGCGCGTCCTGGAATTCTCGGCCGGCGCTGCCCGGGCGGCCAAAGCAGGTCATGGAACCGGCATCGGAGTAGAGGCCGAACTTCAGGCCCTTGCTGTGCACGTAGTCGGCCAGTGCCTTGATGCCCGACGGGAAGTGCTCGGGGTCGGCCTGGATGTTGCCGTCGGCATCACGGCTCTTCGCCTGCCAGCAGTCGTCGACATTGATGTACTGGTAGCCGGCGTCCTTCATGCCGGAGGCGACCATCGCGTCGGCCTGGTCCCGGATCATTTTTTCATTGACGTTGCAGGCGTACTTGTTCCAGGAACTCCAACCCATGGGAGGCGTGGGCGCGAGATCGGGCTTGGGAGCGTCGAGCTTCAGGGTGTCGTGCGCGTGGGCCGGCAGGGCCGCCAGGGCGACAAGCAGGGCCAGCAGGTGGGCAGTACGTGGGATCAGGGGATGCATCAGGACTCTTTCGAAGATGGACCGAGGTGAAACGTTGGATGACCTGGTGACAGGGTCAAGAGGTGCGGGTGCTTGCATGCCGCGGACTTCATCGCGCCCGCGGCTCGATGTGCAGGATCACGCGCTGGTAGCGGGTGAGGGCGGGCGTGCCCTTGTCGGTGACCTGCACGATGACGTGGGCGGTGGCGGCCACATCGACCTCGGGTAGCCGCAGGGCGATGCGGGACTGGACTTCGGTGCCCAGCGGCAGCGGCGTTTTCAGCGTGCCGGCTTCGGGGTAGGCGAGCCACAGGAAGCTCAGGCTGTCGCCATCGGGGTCGCTGCTGGGGCTGGCGTCGAGGGTGACCCAGTCACCGCTGCGTACATGCATCTCGGCGGCATGGGCCAGGCGCACGACCGGCGCGTGGTTGGCCTCGGCGGGCGCGCGCGTCGTCCACAGCATGCGGGCGGCGAAGTCGTTCTGGATGGCCTCGCGCCAGCGCCACAGCGTCACGGCGTTGTCGTTGTACTCACGCTCCCCGGGTTTGAGCGGGCGGCCGTATGCTGAAGCAACCGCCGGTCGGTAGCGATCCACGGCGTTGGTCCAGATCGGGCGCGTCTCCTGCTCGACGGGCACGCCACCGGTGAAGCCGTCCGGGTCGGTGTCCTCGCGGCGCGGCGTGTAGAGCTCGTAGCGCCCGCCCCAGCCGCCCCAGTTCGGGTGCTCTGGTGCGTTCAGGCCGTTGGGAATGAGGCCGAGGAAGGAGGGCGTGTCGCCTTCCATGCCGTAGGCGATGTCGGGGTAGGCAGCGCCCAGCGGGCCGTGGCCCTGCTGGATGTGGCGCGCGATCCAGGCGTTGCTGACGTGCTGGTTGTTGATGCCCTCGACCTCGCGGTGAATCGCGGTCCAGGTGGGGCGCGCATAGCTGCCAGGGCTGACGATGTAGAAGAGGCCCGGGAACTCGCGGCGCAGCCAGGCACCGCTGTCGTCCTGGTCGGAGATGGTGTAGACGCGCAGCCGGCTGACGGCCGCATCGACGGCTTCTTTCGGGCGCGTGCAGCGCAGGTCGTGCAGAGCCTGAGCCAGCGTGTTGGCCCCGCCCCAAACGCTGACCCACAGCGGGCGCGGGTCGGGGCGGTCGAGTTCGCGCAGCAGCAGTTGTGAGCCGGGGCTCTCGCGCCCGTCACCGATGGACTGCAAGCCGTAGCCGGGCTGGCCCGAGGCAACGAGCGCCAGCAATTGCGCGGCAGCCGGGTAGCCGCGGTCATGCTGGCGCAGCTTCGGCAGCACCCGGGCGTAGCGCTGGATCAGCCCCTTGATCGACTCGGGATGCACGCCGTGCTTCATGTGCACCGAAGTCGTGGCCACGAGGCCGCGCAGATCGATGTCGTTGGCGTACAGCAGCAGCCGCACCAGGGACTGGGTGTCGTCGGGCTCGTTTTCGATATCGGTGAGGATGACGAGGCGCGGCTTGCCTGGCGGCGCTTCGGTCTCAGCGGCTGCGGGTGCTGCGTCGGCCGCTAGCGCCAGCGCGCCAAACATGGCGGTGACGGCAAGCTTGAGCATCGACGGCACCTTCACGGATGAGCCGCACCGTGTCCAAGGCGCTTTCCTGGGGGCCGCGACGCTCCCTGCGAAGGCGGAACGCACGAACGATCGGCTACTGCACGTGTTCATCAAACCCTCGCCCCTGTGGAGTACCTGGTGCCGCATGTCGCGACCTGGCTGCCGCAGCAGCACGGGCTGTCATTTCTTGCACAACTCGCTGATGGCGTTCGGGGCAGTGGCCGTGATCACGCCGAGCCGATAGGGCAGCTCGATGTAGTCGTAGGTCTTGCCCTTTTCCATGTCCAGGCCCTGGTAGAGGAACTTCAGCGGCTGGCAGGGGTCGATGCTCAACGTCTGGTTGATGCCGTCGCGGATCATTTCGCCGTGGGACACGCCTTCGGACCAGATCCGGCCGTTGAATTTGACGTTGTCTGCGCCAGCGAACCTGTTCATGGGCGCGCCGGGAATGGGTTGCCAGACGCCATCCAGGCGATCCGCCGTCCAGGCGCGGAAGTACCTGCCCTTGGGGCCCATCGCTTCGATCAGCGTGAGGTACTTGCCAGTGCCAGTGATCCTGTAGGTATTGCTCGCCTCGAACATGTCATCGCGCTCTTCCGCCATGGCGACGACGGGTTCGGAGAAGCCCTGGGGGAAGCGCTCGATGGCCGTCTCGGCGCGGTAGAAGCTGCCGTTGTCTCCAGTGAAGAACAGGTAGCACTTGCGGTCGTCGCAGATGTTCCAGAAGTCCAGCCAGACCGCATGGCCCTCAGCGTTCTTGACGCTGGCCGGGATAGCCGGATAAAAGGGCTTCGGCGCCGTCCACGATTGAGGATCGGCGATGTTGGAGGTCGTGGAATACAGCGGGTCGCCGCCCTGGAAGATCAGGTACCAGAGCTTCTGTGGCGCGAAGTAGAAAACCTGGGGCGCCGCGCGATAGCCCGGCCCGATGGGTGACTTTTCGAGCATGAACTGAGGGGCCTTCGGCGCCTCATCCCAATTCGCGAAGCTCGTGTAGGCCATGCCCCAGCCGTTCTTGCCGGCCGTGGTCATGAAGACGTGATAGCGGCCGTCGTGGTAGACGATGGTCGGGTCCTTGACGCCGAAGATGTCCGGCCGGTCGGCCGGCGGCTTGATCAGTGTCTCGCTGGATTTCCATTCGAAGCCGATGGTCTGGGCAGCTGTCGCGCCGCTGGCGGCGGGCTTGGCGTCGGCGGCTGCGCTGCTGCCGCCGCAGCCAGCCATGAGGCTGGCCGCGAGCATTGATGAGACGAGAAGTCGTTTACTGCGCTGGTTCATGAGGGATAGCGGGTTCTGTTTGATGGATGGCATGGCTGGCCAAAAGGCGCTGCTCAGGGCGCTGGCTCCAGCACCACGGCCGCGCCGCCCGCTGCCGTGAGCGACAGGCTCAACACGTCCTTGCGCGTCACCTTG
>SEEY01000931.1 GCA_004211235.1 Rubrivivax sp. | reverse complement strand
CGGCTGGTGGCGCTCATCATGGTCAGCGCCATCGGCCTGGTGCCGTCGCTGGCGTTTGCCTGGCTGTCCGCGCCCGACCTCGGGCTGACCCAGGTGACGGTGGAAGTGGTCACCATCGTGCTGCTGCTGCTTGCGCTGCACTGGCTGCCGCAGCACAGCCCTCGCGAGCCGCGCCGCAGGCGCACGCTGGGCCGCGCGGCGATTGCGCTGGCGGCCGGCGGCGGCATGGCCGCGCTGACCTACGCGGTGCTGACCAGGCCGTTCCAGTCGCTGTCCGAGTTCTACCTGGCCAACAGCGTGCCTGGCGGCGGCGGCACCAACGTGGTCAATGTCATCCTGGTCGACTTCCGCGGCTACGACACCTTCGGCGAAATCATCGTGCTGGCCATCGCTGCGCTCGGCATCGCGGCCATGATGGCCAGGCCGCTGTCGGAGCGGCGCGCCGCCGACCAGGACGGCAGGCCCTGGGCGTCCGAGCCGCATCCGATGATGCTGTCGGTGCTGACCAGCCTGCTGCTGCCGCTGGCGCTGATGGTGGCGGTGTTCATCTTCATGCGCGGCCATAACCTGCCCGGCGGCGGCTTCGTCGCGGGGCTGGTGACGGGCATCGCGCTGATCCTGCTCTACATCGCCAACGGCATAGGCTGGGCCGGCGCCCGCATGCATGTTTCCTTCACGCCGGTAATCGGGGCGGGCGTCTTCATCGCCGGGCTGACGGGCCTTGCCAGCTGGTTTTTCGGCAAGCCCTTCCTCACCAGCGCGCATGGACATCCGCACCTGCCTGTGCTGGGCGACCTGCCGCTGGCCAGCGCCATGGCGTTCGACCTCGGCGTGTACCTGACCGTGGTCGGGGTCGTGATGCTGGTGCTGTCCAGCCTGGGCAAGGCCACCGCCAGCAGCCCGGCTGAAATCGAGAAGGAGGTCTGACCATGGAACTGCTCATTGCCAGCGCAATCGGCCTGCTCACCGCAGGCGGCGTCTACCTGATGCTGCAGGCGCATACCTTCACGATGGTGCTGGGGCTGACGCTGATTTCCTATGCCGTCAATCTGTTCATCTTCGTGATGGGCAGGCTCACGCCCGGCGCGCCGCCGCTGATCTCGCCGCAAGCCGCCAGCTATGCCGACCCGCTGCCGCAGGCGCTGGTGCTGACGGCGCTGGTGATCGGCTTCGGCATGACCGCGTTCGTGGTGGTGCTGGCGGTGCGCGCGCGCCATGCGCACGGCAGCGACCATGTCGACGGCGAGGCGCAGCCATGAACCACCTGGTCATCATGCCGGTGGTGCTGCCGGCGCTGGCGGCGGCGCTGCTGTTGCTGCTGCGGCCGTCGCTGCGCTGGCAGCGGCGGGCCGGCAGCGCCCTCTGCGCGGCGCTGGTGGCGGTCGCCGCCTGGCTGCTCATGCTGGCCGCGCAGGGCGGCCACCAGGTCTATGCGCTGGGTGACTGGCCGGCGCCTTTCGGCATCGTGCTGGTGCTGGACCGGCTGTCGGCCATGATGCTGCTGCTGACCTCGGTCATCGCGTACAGCAGGCTGACGCCGACCAGGAA
>SEEY01000184.1 GCA_004211235.1 Rubrivivax sp. | reverse complement strand
TCATCAACATGGCCCACGGCGAGCTGCTGATGGTGGGGGCCTATGCCACCTACTGCGTGCAGCAGGGCTTCCGCGCCTGGGCGCCCGCCGCCTTCGATTACTACCTGTGGCTGGCGCTGCCCGCCAGCTTCATGGCCGCCGCCCTCGTCGGCGCGGCGATGGAGCGCACGGTCATCCGCTGGCTCTACGGCCGCCCGCTGGAGACGCTGCTGGCGACCTGGGGCATCTCGCTGGTGCTGATGCAGGCCGTGCGAACGCTGTTCGGCGCTCAGAACGTCGCGGTCGAGAACCCCACCTGGCTGTCCGGCGGCTGGGCGCTGCTGCCCAACCTGACGCTGCCCTACAACCGCCTGGCCATCCTCGGCTTCGCGGCGCTGGTGCTCGTCGGCATGGCGCTGCTGCTGTCGCGCACCCGGCTGGGCCTGATGGTGCGCGGCGTCACGCAGAACCGGCGCATGGCGGCCTGCGTGGGCGTCAACACCGCGCAGGTCGACACCATGGCCTTTGCGCTGGGCTCCGGCATCGCCGGCCTGGCCGGCTGCGCGCTGAGCCAGATCGGCAACGTCGGCCCTGACCTCGGCCAGAGCTACATCGTCGACGCCTTCATGGTGGTCGTGCTGGGTGGCGTCGGCCAGCTGGCCGGCACCGTCTATGCGGGTCTCGGCCTGGGCGTGCTGTCCAAGCTGCTCGAAGGCTGGCAGGGCGCGGTGCTCGCCAAGATCGCGCTGCTGCTGCTGCTCGTGCTCGTCATCCAGAAAAAGCCCCAGGGCCTGTTCGCACTGAAGGGCAGGTCGGTCGAATGAAAAAGCCTTTGCTCATTGCGCTGGCCCTGCTGGCGCTGCTCGTGCCCTTCCTGCACCTCGTCTTCCCGCCCGGCCATGCGCTGCACCTCAGCGAGTTCTACGTCGGCCTGCTCGGCAAGTTCCTCTGCTTTGCCATCTGCGCCTTGGCGCTGGACCTGATCTGGGGCTTCGGCGGCATCCTGTCGCTGGGCCACGGGCTGTTCTTCGCGCTCGGCGGCTATGGCATGGGCATGTATCTGATGCGCCAGATCGGCCGGGAAGGGCAGTACCAGTCGGACCTGCCGGACTTCATGGTCTTCCTGAACTGGAAGGAACTGCCCTGGCACTGGGCCCTCAGCGACTCGCTGGTCGGACAGATCTTCCTGGCCCTTGCGGTGCCCGGCCTGCTGGCCGCGGTGTTCGGCTACTTCGCCTTCCGCTCGCGCATCCAGGGTGTGTACTTCTCCATCATCACGCAGGCGCTGACGGTGGCGGCCATGCTGCTGTTCTTCCGCAACGAGACGGGCTTCGGCGGCAACAACGGCTTCACGGACTTCAAGCGCATCGCCGGCATGCCGCTGAACACGCCGGGCATGAAGGTTGGCCTGTGCGTGGCCAGCGGCGTGGCGCTGATCGCCTGTTACCTGATCGCTCGCGCGCTGACGCAAAGCCGCTGGGGCCGCATCCTGCAGGCCATCCGCGACGCCGAAGGCCGGGTGCGCTTCCTGGGCTATGACCCGGTCGCGTTCAAGCTCAGCGCCTACGTCATCTCCGCCGTCATGTGCGCACTGGCGGGTGCGCTGTACGTGCCGCAGGTCGGCATCATCAACCCCGGCGAGATGAGCCCGGCGGCCAGCATCGAGATGGCCATCTGGGCAGCCGTCGGTGGCCGCGGCACGCTGATCGGGCCGGTGATCGGCGCCTTCTTCGTCAACGGCACCAAGTCGGTCTTCACCGCCGTGTGGCCCGAGGGCTGGCTCTATGTGCTGGGCGGCCTGTTCATCGCCGTCACGCTGTTCCTGCCGCAAGGCCTGATGGGCCTGGCGAAGAGGTTCAAGAAATGACTCCAGAGTTGCTTGAAGCGGGCGCCGAGACGCGCGCCCGCGCCATCACCAGCATCGCCACCTCCGGCGAGCCGGTTTTCAACCAGGGTGTGGCCCTGTACGTGGAAGACCTCAAGGTCGCCTTCGACGGCTTCCAGGCGCTGGGCGGCCTGAGCTTCACCGTCGGCGTGGGCGAACTGCGTTGCGTCATCGGCCCCAACGGCGCCGGCAAGACGACGACGATGGACTGCATCACCGGCAAGACCCGGCCCGACAGCGGCCGCGTCTACTTCGGCAGCAACCTCAACCTGCGCCTGATGAACGAGCAGCAGATCGCCCGTTCGGGCATCGGCCGCAAGTTCCAGAAGCCGACGGTGTTCGAGGCGCTGACAGTCACTGAGAACCTGGAGCTGGCCTTGGCCGGTGACCGGCGTGCGCGTTTTGCCATGCGGGCGAAGCTCAGCGGCGGACAGCGTGACCGCCTCGGCGAATTGCTGAAGACGGTCCATCTCGCCGACGAGCAGGGCCGCGTCGCCGGGCTCCTCAGCCACGGCCAGAAGCAGTGGCTGGAGATCGGCATGTTGCTGGCGCAGGACCCCAAGCTGCTGCTGCTGGACGAACCCGTCGCCGGCATGACCGACGAGGAAACCGAGCGCACCGCCGAGCTCTTCCTGAGCCTGGAAGGCAAGCATTCGCTCGTGGTGGTGGAGCACGACATGAACTTCGTTGCGGCGCTTGCAGGCGCGCATCGCACGGTCACGGTCCTGCATGAAGGCAAGACACTGGCGGAAGGCACGATGGCGACCGTTCAGTCGGATGAAAAAGTGATCGAGGTGTACCTTGGCCGATGACCTGTTGACCGTCCAGGACCTGCACAAGCACTACGGCGGCTCGCACATCCTGCGCGGCCTCAGCTTCGACCTGAAGCCGGGCGAGATCACCGTGGTCATGGGTCGCAACGGCGTCGGCAAGACGACGCTGCTGAAGAGCCTGATGGGCGTCGTGCCCGTCACGTCCGGCAGCATCACGCTGGCCGGCGACAACATCGACAAGCTCAAGACGCACCAGCGCGTGCGCGCCGGCCTGGGCTATGTGCCCCAGGGCCGCGAGATCTTCGGCCGCCTCACGGTGATGGAGAACCTGCAGATGGGCCTGTCCAGCCAGCCCGCTGGCACGCCGCTGCCGAAGGAGCTGTTCGAGCTGTTCCCGGTGCTCGACAAGATGCGGGGCCGGCGTGGCGGCGACCTGTCCGGTGGCCAGCAGCAACAGCTCGCCATTGCCCGCGCCCTCGCGCCCGGCCCGAAGGTGCTGCTGCTGGACGAACCGACCGAAGGCATCCAGCCCAACGTCATCCAGGACATCGGCCGCGTCATCCAGCATCTCGCTCACGACAAGGGCCTGTGCGTCGTGCTGGTGGAGCAGTTCTACGATTTCTGCGAGGAACTGGCCGACCAGTACCTGCTGATGCAGCGCGGCGAGATCGTCATGCGCGGCCGGGGCAAGGACATGGCGGCGGATGGCGTGCGGGAGCGGCTGGCGATCTGAGGGCGGCGCGCGGCGCCCGCAGCTTCAAGCGCCGGATGCCTCCAGCCACAGCACCGCAAACCACCGATTCGGGTCCGTCCACACCTTGCCCGGCGTGAACCCGGCACGGGCAGCGAGCGCCTGGAAGCCCTCGACCGTGTACTTGTGCGAGTTCTCCGTGTGCAGCGTCTCGCCTTCGTTGAAGTTATAGGCCTCGCCGCCCAGGCGCAGTTCTAGCGGCTGGGTGGCGCGCAGGTGCATCTCGATGCGACGGTAGGCCGGGTTGTAGAAGGCCAGGTGCTGGAAACCGTCCATCGGGAATTCGGCGCCCAGCTCGCGACGCGCCCGCTCGAGCAGGTTCATGTTGAAGGCGGCCGTCACGCCTTCCGCGTCGTTGTAGGCGTCGTGCAGCACGTCCTGGTCCTTGACCAGGTCGATGCCGATCAGCAGCCCGCCACCGGCCAGTTCGGCCGCCGCCAGGCGCAGGAAGGCGTCCGCCTCGCTGGGCGTGAAATTGCCGATGCTGGAGCCGGGAAAGAAACCCACGCGCCTACTGCCGCGCGGGCAGGCCGGCAGCGTGTGCTGGCGTGTGAAGTCGGCCACCAGCGGATGGATGGCCAGGCCGGGGTAGTCACCCGCGAGGCCGTCACAGGCTGCCAGCAGGTGCGGGCCGGAGATGTCGACCGGGATGAACTGCACGCTGTCGCGCGGCATCGCGTCGAGCAGAAGCCGCACCTTGCGCAGCGCGCCGGCGCCGTACTCCACGAGCTGCACGCCACCGCCGAATTGCGCGGCCATGTCGTGCGCGTGGGCCTGGAGCAGGCTCAGCTCGGTCCGGGTCGGGTAGTACTCGGGGAGGTCGCAGATCTGCTCGAACAGCTTCGAGCCCGTTTCGTCGTAGAAGTATTTCGGCGAGATCGCCTTGGGCGTGCGGCTCAGCGCTGCATGCAGGTCGGCCGCGAATTGTTCGTTTTCAGCCGCGGCGCGGGGCTGGCGCCATTCGATTCCTGGTTTCATCTTGCGAGCCTCAGTCCACTGAATTGCCAGCGTGCTGCTGGCGGAAAAAAGTTGCGGTAGCTCGGCCGTGTATGCCCGGGCGGCGTGGCGAGGCTGCCGCCGCGCAGCACCTGCTGGCCGACCATGAACTTGCCGTTGTATTCACCGACTGCGCCCGCCGCGGGCTTGAAGCCGGGGTAGGGCGCATAGCTGGAGCGTGTCCATTGCCAGGCCTGGTCGGCGGCCTGCGCGAACCCTGGCAAGCCGCATGCCGCTTCCCATTCGAATTCAGTCGGCAGCCGGGCGCCGGCCCATTCCGCGAACGCGCAGGCTTCGTAGAAGCTCAGCTGCATGACGGGCGCGTCCCGGTCCAGCGGCTGCACCCCGTGCAGGCCGAAGACGCTGCCGTCCTGCAGCCAGTAGGCCGGCCGCTGCCAGCCCTGGGCCTGCACGGTGGCCCAGCCGTCGGACAACCACAGCAGCGGCTCGCGGTAGCCGCCTGCGTCGATGAACTCGGCGAACTCGCCGCAGGTGACCAGGCGGTTGCTGATCTGGAAAGGCGTCAGCAGCGCCTGATGCCGCGGTCCTTCGTTGTCGAAGGCGAAGCCATCGCCGCCGTGGCCGATGTCGACGATGCCGCCGGCATGGTCAAGCCAGGCCTGCCCCGGGGCGGGTACGTCGGCCGGTGCAGCCGCGTCGTAGGCGGGCAGCAGCGGGTTGCAGGAGAAGGCGTGCAGGATGTCGGTCAGCAGCAGCTCCTGGTGCTGCTGTTCGTGATGGCAGCCCAGCTCGATGAGTTCGAGCGCCGCAGCGGGCGCGCCGGGCAGCAGGTCGGCAAGCGCCGCGTCGACGTGGCGGCGGTAGGCCTTGACCTCATCCAGCCGGGGGCGGCTCAGCAGGCCACGCTGCGGGCGCGCGTGGCGCGGGCCGAGGGCTTCATAGTAGGAATTGAAGAGCCGCGGCCAGCGATCGTCGAAAACGCGGTAGCCGGGCAGAAAGGGCGCCAGCACCATCGTCTCGAAAAACCAGGTCGTGTGGGCGAGATGCCACTTCGCCGGGCTGGCGTCGGGCATGGACTGCAACTGCGCATCCTCGTCGGACAGCGGGGCGGCCAGGGTCAGCGAGTGGGCGCGGGTGGCGCGGAGCAGGTCCGGCAGCGGGGCGTTCGGCATGGATGGCACCGTATCGCAATCTGCTGCCAACGGTATGTCAGTGCAGGGGCATTGACTGTAGGACAGGCCCCTAGTCTGCAGCCGCCCCTGCGGCGGCACGGCTCAGCCAGCTGATGGGCCAGGCGGCCAGCAGGCCGAGCGCGATGCCCAGGCTGTCGGCCACCACGTCATGCCAGTCGGCTTCGCGCGGCGGCAGGAAGCTCTGGGCGATCTCGATGCCGATACCGTAGGCGAGCAGCGCCAGGACCAGCCAGCCCCACCGGCGCGGCTGCGGCCACAGGGCCCAGACGGCGCTGAAGGCCAGCGACCCGAAGGCCAGCGCATGGTTGGCCTTGTCCCACCCCAGGTCGACGGTCTTGGGCGGCGCCGGCGACAAAGCCAGAAAGGTGATGACGACCAGCAGCAGCCCGAGCAGCGCGCGCCACAGCAGGCGGCGTTCGGGGGCGGTGAAGAGTGACAGCAGACGGTTCATGCGGCCGGCATTGTGGCCTGCAAGCGTGTCATGGCTTCATGAGCAGCAGCCAGCGCCTGGCCTGGCGCAGATGGGCGTTCAGCTGCGCCTGCGCCGGGCCGACGCCCGCATCGGCGACCGGCAGTTGCTGCAGCAGCGCGGCGTCGATGAAGTCGCGCGACGCGCTGTTCAGCATCCAGTTCATCGACGGCGGGCGCTGGCCTTTCACTGCGGGCAGGCGCAGTTCGGCCACCTGGCCGCAGCCGCCGACGCGCTTGATCAGCTCGATGGTCGAGTCCGTGCCGCGGGCGCCGTTGCCGTTCAGGACGCCCACCAGCGGCGCTCGCACTTCATCCAGGTGCAGCTCACGTGCGCGGTAGCGGCGGCTGTCCACCGGCGGGGCATCGGCGGCCTGCGGCGCATCGCGGCACAGCCAGTCGTCTACTTCGGACGGGCTATTGACGAGCAGCAGCAGGCGCAGCCGCGAGCGGTCGAGGATGCCCTGGCCGGCGCAGTCGTCCTCGGGCTTGCAGGGCTTCAGCCGGCCGCTGGCTTCCAGGTCGCGCAGCAGGTCGGACAGCATCAGCGTCGCGCTCGCCTCCACGTAGCCGCCATCGCCCAGCCGGTCCCAGACGGCACCGACGTCACCGGTCTCCTCGTCCTTGTGGGCCTCCTTGAAGAACACCGCCGACGCCGGGCTGATGTAGGGGAAGCGGGCGCTGTTGTGCACTGCCTGCGCGAGCGTGAGGCGGTCGACATCCAGGCCGAGGGACGGGTCCAGCAGATCGAGCCCGTCGCTGCCGGGCAGCAGGAAATCGGCCTGGTGCACGCGCTGGCCGCGCGCCAGCGCCGTGCTGTTCAGGGCCAGCAGCGGCAGCCACTGGGCGTCCGTCGCGCGGCCGTGCAGGGCCGTCACCGGCTCGCCCCAGGGGTTGGCCTGCGCAGTTGGCCGCGCCGCGCACTGGCCGGCCAGGCTGCGCGCCCAGTCGCGTGTCCAGACGCCTTCGAGCGCCAGCGAGCGGTCCGCGGCGGGGATGGCGAAGGGCAGGAAGCGCTGGGCCATGTCGGCGTAGAGCATGGCACCGACCGGGGCGGCGAGGTGGTCGCGGCCGGTGAAGTCGCGCACCAGCTTCCAGGGCGTGCAGGCGGCAGCGTCCACGGCTTGGCGGCGGGCGTCGACAGCCGCGACAAAGGTGCTGGCACCGAGAGCGCCGCCCGAGGTGCCGCTCACGGCGAAGACGGCGTCGGCGAAGTTGACGCCTTCCTCCTCGCCGAGCGCCTGCATGCGAGCCAGCGCAGCGCTGCTCCAGTACGCCGCCCGCGAGGCGCCGCCGGACGCAGCGACCAGTACCAGCGGCCGCTTGCCATCGGCGCCGACCGTGCGCAGCCAGGTCT
>SEEY01000930.1 GCA_004211235.1 Rubrivivax sp. | reverse complement strand
CTGCTGGCCACGGCGGCGCCTTCGTCGCCGGCGCCCGTGCGCGAGGCCGAGGGCATCAGCGAGTACCGCCTGGCCAACGGGCTGCAGGTGCTGCTGATCCCGGACGCCACCAAGCCCACGGTCACGGTCAACGTGACCTACCGCGTCGGCAGCCGCCACGAGGGCAATGGCGAGACCGGCATGGCGCATCTGCTGGAGCACCTGGTGTTCAAGACGACGCGGCGGTTCGCCAATGTCGGCGCGGAACTGTCCAAGCGCGGCATGGACTTCAACGGTTCGACGACGACCGACCGCACCAACTACTTCGAGACCTTCCCGGCCGACCCGGCGAACCTGAGCTGGGCGCTGGCGATGGAGGCCGACCGCATGACCGGCGCCAAGGTGCTGAGGACCGACCTCGACACCGAGATGAGCGTGGTGCGCAACGAGATGGAGGCGGGCGAGAACAACGCCCTGGGCATCCTCGTGCAGCGCACCCAGGCCGCGGCCTACCAGTGGCATGCCTACGGCCGCAGCACCATCGGCGCGCGCTCCGATGTCGAGCATGTCGACATCCCGCGACTGCAGGCCTTCTACCAGCGCCACTACCAGCCCGACAACGCGACGCTGATCGTCGCCGGCGCCTTCGATGCGAAGAAGACGCTGGCCGAGATCACGCGCGTGTTCGGCGCGCTGCGCAGGCCCGCGCGCGCACTGCCGGCCACCTACACGGTGGAGCCGGTGCAGGAGGGCGAGCGCACCGTCTCGCTGCGCCGCATCAGCGCCATGCAGGGCGTGATCGCGAGCTATCACATCCCGGCCATGGCGAGCGCCGATTTCGCGGCCTTCGAGGTCGCCGTCACGGCGCTGGCCGACACGCCCAGCGGCCGCCTGCACAAGCGCGCCGTCGAGCCGGGCCTGGCGGCGCAGACCTTCGGCTGGACCGGCCGCAACCCCGAGCCCGGGCTGCTGAACCTGGGTCTGGTGCTGAAGTCCGACAACGACGTGGATCGTGCGCAGGCGCTGCTCACCGAGACCGTCGACAGCCTCGTCAAGGAACCCATCACCGCCGAGGAGCTGCAGCGCGCCCAGGCGCAATGGGCCAAGAATTTCGACGAGGTGCTGGCCAGCCCGCAGCAGCTGTGCGTGACCTTGTCGGAGGCCATCGCGGCCGGCGACTGGCGGCTGCTGTTCCAGCTGCGCAACCGCATGGAGGCGGCCACGGTGGACGGCGTCAACGCGACGCTGCGCCAGTGGCTGCTGCCGAGCAACCGCACGCTCGGCCGCCTCTACGCCACCGCCACGCCCGAGCGCACGCCGCTCGCACTGCCGATTGCCGCGGCTGACGCGTTGAAAGACTACGTGCCGAAAGCGGCCGTGGCGGCGGGCGAGGTCTTCGACACCAGCCCCGCCAACATCGACCGCCGCACCCAGCGCTTCGAGCTCGCCAACGGCCTGAAGGTGGCGCTGCTGCCGAAGCGTTCGCGGGGCGAAACGGTGGAGCTGGCGCTCAACCTGCACTACGGCACGCTGGACACGCTGCGCGGCCGGCGCACCGAGGCCAATCTCGTC
>SEEY01000929.1 GCA_004211235.1 Rubrivivax sp. | reverse complement strand
TTGCTGGGCAGCACGGCTGCGCACACCGCCGGTACGCGGCGCTGCCCGAAGGCCTGCTCGAAGGCATGCAGCGCCATCTCGGACGCCAGCCCGCGGCCCCAGGCCTGGGGCGAGATGCGGTAGTACAGGTAAAGCCCGGCATGACCCGCGACGCTGCGCTGCATCAGGCCGCCGAACCCGATCAAGCCGTCGGGCCGGTCGCGCTCAGCAATCGCCCAGTGGCCGAAGCCGTGCGCCTGCCAGTGCGCCAGCCAGCCGGCGAGCTGGGTCTCGGTGGCGGCGCGCCCGTTGGGTGTGGCGGCGGCGCAGAAGCGCGTCACGGCCGGGTCGGCGTAGAGCGCGGTGAGGATGTCGAGGTCGCTGGGGCGCGGCGGTCGCAGCACGAGGCGGTGGGTCACCATGGCGGCCGGCGTGGCGGCGGCGAAGGTATCGCGTGGCTCAATCAGGACCATGTAACTGCTTCGGTGCTCCGTACAAACCCGTAGGAGCGTAGCGACCTACTGCCCCGAGGGGAAGCCCGCAGCGAAGGGATGTCTCGTTCCCGTCACAAATGCACGCTATAGCAGCCGAAACGGCCGCCCAAAGCGTGGGCCTAACCGGCCATGTCCACGCGCACCCGCTTGAACCGCGAGCCCCGGCCGGCGTGGATGCTGACGGCGGCCTTCGCGCAGCCGAAGTGCTCGGCCACCAGCGCGATCAGTTCGGCGTTGGCCTTGCCGTCCACCGGCGGCGCCTTCAGCCAGGCCGTCCAGGTGCCATCGGCCTCCTGGACGAGCGAGGACCGTGACGATCCAGGCTTGGCCTTGAGCTGAAGGGTCGTGACGCTCAAGCGAGCAGCAGGGCGTTGACGCGCCTCACGTAGGCGGCCGGATCCTCCAGGTGGCCGCCTTCGGCGAGCACGGCCTGGTCGAACAGCACCTGGGCGAGGTCGTCGAAGCGGTCCTGAGATTCCGAACTCGCCTCCAGCTTCTTCACCAGCGCATGCTCGGGGTTGATCTCGAGCGTGGGCCGGCTCTCGGGTGCCGCCTGGCCGGCCTGCTTGAGCAGCCGCGCGAGGTGGCCGCTCATGTCGCCCTCTTCCACCACGATGCAGGCCGGGGAGTCGACGAGGCGGGTCGTCACCCGCACGTCCTTCGCCCGGTCCTTCAGCGTGTCCTTGAGCCTGTCGATCAGCGGCTTCATGGCTTCGGACGTGGCTTCGGCCTGCTTCTTCTCTTCCTCGTCCTGCAGCTTGCCGAGGTCGATCGCACCCTTGGCAACGGACTGCAGCGGCTTGCCGTCGAATTCGTAGAGGTGGCTGAGCATCCACTCGTCAACGCGGTCCACCAGCAGCAGCACCTCGATGCCCTTCTTGCGGAAGATCTCCAGCTGCGGGCTGTGCTTGGCCGCGGCCAGCGAGTCGGCAGTGATGTAGTAGATGACGTCCTGGCCGTCCTTCATGCGGCCGACGTAGTCGGTGAGGCTCACGTTCTCGTCCGCCTGGGTGGAGGCGAAGCGGAACAGCTTGGCCAGCCGCTCCTGGTTGGCATGGTCCTCGCCGATGCCCTCCTTGAGC